>CANRDE010000034.1 GCA_947629325.1 uncultured Bacilli bacterium | reverse complement strand
CAAGAAGGCGGCGCATGCGTTCTTCCGGGCTCAGCGCTCCGCCGATCTGCTCGCCAAAACTGCGCTGCGTCGCGTACTGCATGTATTCAAGCGTAAGCTCCGGGGCAATTGAAGGGAACGTGATACCCCGCGTTTCAAACTCGTTCCTGGGTATGTTCTTTCCGCCCGCGCCAGGCACGACAAACGGCGCAATCTGCACACAGCCCTTCATGAAGTCAAATCGCGCGTCCTCAGCCAGTACAGGACCCTCGTCGTGAACAAATGTGTCGTAAAAAAACGTATGAACCGGTTCCATCAGCTCAATAGCCCGAATCTGTTTCCATACGTCATACAGGATATCTGCCATAGACAATAGCCTCTCTTTCCTTCGGATAAAAAAAGCGGGGTTACTCCCCCGCATGAGTGCCGTCGGGCCGCCGGCGTCAGTCGCCGGAGACCTCGTTGTTGATCGTTTCTCCGTCTCCGTCCGTCACGATGCCCTGCCTGCGCAGTTCGAGCAGGTCCGCCGCGGTCAACTCGCCCTCCTCCGCCAGGATGAGCGCAGACGCGATGAATCGGCCGGTCTTGTAGGCGGCCGCACTTCCGGCCACGCCGCTTGCCTCGTTTCCGGTGTCGTTGTCGGAGATGAGCACGGCGCATTCGCCATTTGCCATTTCGCCAGTCTTAGCAGGCGCATACAGACCGTCTTCTCCGCGCTGGATGATCGTTCCGCGCTTCACAACGCCCTTTCCTGGCGTCAACGCAACGCCGATTGTCGTCTCCGTCCCCGTGCCAGCAAGCAGGCTGTAGTCTGCCGACGTGCCGAGCACCGCATAAATCTCCTTGGGCATTGTCCTTCCTCCTCCCCGTTACATGCGCGAGATATACTCGCTGCTCATTTTGGCGAACGCTTTAATCTCGTCCTCGTCATGCGCGCCCGGATCGTTATCCACGCTGGAACCGCCCCGCACGTCGCGCATCCCGTTCGTCTCCGCCCTGCGCTTGTCCATGTATTCTTCGCCGGGCGCGCGCTGCTTTTGATCCCGCGTCGCGCGTCCACGGCTGGTCATCAGAATCTCCACGGCGACCTGTTCCGCGCTGCGCGGATTGTCTCCGTACTTGGCGTCATGGATCATTTGCGCGCAGTCGTCTGTCGCGATATCGTCAAGCGCTTTGATGCGCTCGCGCTCCATCCGCCTGCCCTCGTCGATGATCTGATCGTACAGTTCCGGGAAACTGCTTTTCAGTTCCTCCATGGTCTTTGGCATCTTTTCATCTTCCTTTCTCTTGCCGTCGTCGGAAGCCGGGCCGTTTTCCGGCACGTCGCTTCCAGTGAAAAACGCGGAAATCCGCGTTTTTTCCATATGGCAAACCTTTTCTCGCTTGGGCCGTTTGCCGTATCCGAAAAGGCGGTCCATTGCTGCGCTCTGGGTTTCGCTCCTCTGCGCGAGCATTGTTACGCCGCTTCCCGCCACGATGGGGATAACCTCGTGTGCGAAGCCGCACTCCACGGCCTCCTGTGGCGTCATCCATGTCTCCGCGTCCATCATGGCCTGTACGTCCTCGACCGTTTTTCCCATGCGTTCAGCGTACATGCCGGCGATGGAATCCGCAAGCTTTTGCAGCCCTTCGCCGTAGCTGATGATCTCCTTCGGCCTGCCCGTGGCGCTGCCCACGGGGTTGTGAATCATGACCTCGCCGCCCTCATAGATGTAGACCTTGTCGCACGGCAGCGTGATCAGCGTCGCCGCGCTGGCGCACTCCATCACGAACGCATTCTTTTTTGAAGCCCGGTGCTCGGCAATCTCGCGCATGATCGTCCGCGCCTCGTCGAGATATCCGCCTGGGCTGTCGATGTAGACGTTGAGCGTGCTTGCGCCGTCAACGGCTTTCAGCGCTTTTCGTACGGAGAAAGCGCCCGTCTCGTTAAAGTATTCCGGCATCGCATAGGCGACAATTGGGCCGTTGATGTAAATATTGCCCGTCTGCGCGTCGTCCGCCGACATCTGCGCGGATATGGTCAGCGCGTCAACGATCGCTTGCTTCGGCATCGTCCATTTCCTCCGTTTCGTCTTCGTCTCCGTCGTTCGGCTCATGCGGGTCAGGGCTCGTCCCTTCCCCCTGCGCGGCAGTCTGAAGCGCTTTTCCCAGCGCTTTGCTCATCATGCGCAGAGCGTCGTTTTCCCGCTCGCGTTGTACAATGTTCTCGTTCCAATCGGAGCCGTTGAATTCCGCCGCCTCGCGCTCCTGCGTGGAGATGTTGAGTTCGATGCGCTTTGCCGCCGCTTCAACTTCCTTCAGCGGATCAAGCTGCTGCATCGTCGAGCCGATCCAGTCGCATTTGCTCCACCACCTGCGTACAAATGGATCTTCGAAGAATCCCGGCGCCTCGATCCTGCCCAGCGCCACTGCCTCAGCAAGAAACGCCTCATAAATCGGCTGGCAGAAATCCGCGGCGAAATCCCGGCGCGCGCGTGGAATCTTGCGCCAATACTCCGTTAAGGCCGCGCGGCTTGCGCTGTAGCTCTTTGTGAACGCCTTGAGCAGGATTTCCTTCGGCATCTCAATGCTCGCGCCGAGTTGCGTGCAGAATGCGTCGACAAATGCGCCAAACGCCGAATTGGGGCGCATGGGGTTGATTGCCTCCGGCCGCTGGCCAGGCTCCAGCTCGTAAACCGCGCCGCTGGCCAGGTGCATCTTCATGGGGCTGTCTGTCACCCGGTCTTCCTCCGGCACAGCGTCCTCCAGCGCACTTTTGCGAATATCGGTTTCCGGGTTGGATACGATGAACAGCGTGAACATGCTTGAAACAACATTGGCCATGAGCTCGCTATTGAGGTACCTGTCCAGTTGCTTGCTCTTTTCGATGATCGGCGCAACCATCGGCACGCCCCTGTACTGCTCAGGCCGTTCCGGGACATAGACATGCAGCACGTTCGGCATGCCCGTATTCTTCCCGTACGCGTCAATAGCGGTATAGACGATCTCGTCGGTTCGCTCATCCGACATGGGATGCCTGCTCGCGATGTGATAGCGAACGACACGCCCGCTCTTGTCGATCTCCACACCGTCGATGATGCGCCCGCCGTTCTCTAAATCCTGCGACGTGCTCTCCCCGCTGCTTCCAGGCGTCGACAGCCTGTCCGCCTCTAGGAGCTGTACATGCAGCATATATGGCGTCCCAGGGGATTGGAACATGGGCAAAAGCGCAATCACATCTCCGCTGACAAGAAAACTTCTGTACGCTAGAGATTGAAGCTGATAAAAGTTCTTTCTCTCTGCCGCGTCGCAAAATTTGCTCTCGGCCCAAAAGGAAAACTCCCTCTTCGCGGTCCTTTCCCATTCAAGGGCTTGCTCCTTGGTAAGGCCCAGCGCCTCGTATTCGATGTTCGGCTTCGGGATCATGCCGTTGCCGATAACCGTTGTCGTCTCCGTAGCGACGGCGGAGCGCGGGATGCCGCCGCCCATATCCAAATCTCGCGCCCGCCACCGCAGCGTTGACGCGTTGAGATCGCTGTCTTCCTCCGGCGAACCGCCGTTTGCGATCCATCCCAGGAAGGCGTTTTTGGTCGTGCTCGCTCCGTGATTGGCATAGCCAGACGCCATTTTCGCGCCTGTAACCTTTCGCCCGTCGCCTCGAGGTGTGGCGTTCCCGGTTGGGCTCGGCAAGACCAGGCCTTCACGTTCTCTGTTTTTCTCGTCGCTCATAGATCAAGCGGCACCACCGTTCTCACGCCGCGAATCTTCGCAGACCCGTCCAGCACTTCAAGCTTCGCCTCGTATGCTCTGATTTGATCGTCCACCTCTTTGAGCGAGTGGAACGTGACGCTTCTCGTGCCTATGGTGTAGCTCGCCGCTTCTCCCCGTATGATGGACAGTTTGCACTGCCTCAGCGCATTCAGGATTTCAACGACCTCTTCGCGCGTCTCGTGTATAGCCATGCGTTCTCTCCTCCTTCCTACGCCTGCACGCCTGCATCGAGCATGCGGCGCTTTCTCTTGGCCTGCGCTTCGCTCTGACGAATGATCCGCTTCTTGCCCGCGAGCTTGTCTTCAATGGCTTGCAGGTCAATTTGGAAGCCCTTAAAGGCGGCGCGTGCGTAATTCCGGCAGTCCAGCGGTTCATTTCTCGCGCTTATATCCGTGTTCTTCACCCACTTGAGCGTTTGCCTGCCTCCCGTGTTGTGCACTTCAAGCCGCTCCGAAAACAGGCCCTCAAAATACCTTCGCGTATATCCGGCCTCCGGCGCGGAGGGAAAATGGCTGTACCACGCTCCAGCTTTTTTTACGTTGAGCGAATGGTGAATCGCATCTTTGCCTCCGTCGACCGCCACAATGAAGAGGATGACGCCCCGCTTTTTCTGCGTCAACGTGGATTGTCGCACATATTCCTTGCCCGATCCAGTTTCGCCCTTGATTGCGAATACGCGCTTTGCGGTGCGCCTCATGCACTGTTCGTAGACAGTCTCCGTGCTCAGGCCGCCGCTGTCCACGAACGTCACAAGAATCTTCATGGCCTGTCCGTCCGCCCGCATCCACTTGCGGTCGATCAACGCGTCCAAATCCGTCCACACCCTGCCGCTCTCATCGTCCGGTCTGCCGGGGATGATCCCTCGGGCGATGCCCCAGCTCTCGTCCTCTCTGCCCCAGCCGACGACCTCATACTCCAGCCGGTTTCCCTGGACGTCAACGCCCATCGTAAGCACAAGCACGCCGTCCGGCACTTCTGCCGCATAGTCTTCGCGCCGGTTGTACAGTTCTTCTGCCGTCGTCATGACATCCGCTTTGCCGCTATAGGGCTCCCCTAGTCTGTTATTGATAAAGACCTTTTCTTTTTCCGGGTTCCCCTTGGATTCCAGCCACAAGGTCATGATCTTTTTCCATCCCGCCCATGGAGATGCAAACGCGTTGAGATGGAAAGAGCGAACGCCCTTCTCGAGCGCCCGCTCGTTGTGTGCAATCCATTTTCCCCGTTGCTTGCCAATTGTCGATTCCCTGAAGCTTTCCTTGCAGTTTGGGCAGCGCCACTTGACGTTCTTGACAGCAAACTGTCTTTTTCCGCCTGCTTCGTACTCATCGTATTCGCAGTCGAAGTCCTCAAACTTCATGAACGCATATTGCCCGCACTTCGGGCAGGGTATCTGCCATTCCTCCTGCGTGCCGTTCAAATACTCCTCGTGTATCCTGCTGGTCTTCACGTTCCCCGGGGTACTGAACATCGCGATTTTTCTGTTGTGAAACGTCTCCGTTCTGGCAATTGCCAATTCCACCGGATCGCCGTCTCCGCCGGCGCTCGGAGGATATGCGTCCACCTCGTCTAGGAACAGAAAGCGAATGGGCTTGCTTCGCAGTTCCGGCGCGCTCTGCGCGCTGGCAATAGACAGGCTTCCGCCCGGAAAGCTCTTGAAGCGCATTGTGTTCGATGAGGACCTGCCCTTTGCCTCCGCCACCTTCCAGCGAAGCGTCGGGCATATGTTGAACATCACCGAAAAGCGCCTTTTTGAAAACTCCTCCGCCATGTCCTGTGTCGGTTGAACCATCATGACGGAGCTCGGATCAAGATCGATAATCCGCCCAATCATGTTCATCATGATTTCGGATTTCCCGCATTGCGCGCCCGATTCGACGACGATCCGCTCCACATGCTTCTGTGTGAAAGCGTCCATGATCTCCCGTTGGTAGGGCGCTTTGTCATTCTTCCATCGCCCCGTAGAGGAAGACGTTTCGCTCGACAGAAAGCGATATCGCTCCGCCCATTCTGAAACCGTGATATCGGGCGGCGGGGCCCACATGGACATGATCTCCATGCGCATTCTATCAACGACGCTCATTCGTTTTCCCATTCCCGGTCTTCCTCGTCCTCTTCGTCGTCCAGCGCACCGGCGTCCACGACGGTCGGCTCGTAGTTCCTGAGCCTGCTTAAATCCTCCAGCGCCTCGCGGACGGCTGCGTCAATTGTGTCCTCTACGTCTTGCGCATCGTCCATCTTGGCAACTGTTGGCGCGACGTTTGGCGCGACATGCAGCAGGTTATTCTTTACGCCTGAAACGATCTCCTGTGCAAGCGACACGACGTCGGCGACGGGCACAACCTCCGCGTTCATTCTGCGAAGCTCCAGCCTTGTCTTCTCAATCTTGAGCAGTTCATGCTCGGTCTTCGCTTCCTCCAGCGTCACTTCGCCGCTCTTCTTGGCGATGCTGACCTTGTATTCTGTCCAGCGCTGAACAAACATCGCCAAATCGGCCTTTTTTTCGCCCTCCTGCCGTACGATGAGCTTCTTGTCCTCCGGCAGCGCTTCGTTGATTTGATGTAGCCGTCTGTCCGTCAAGCCCACGAGCGCCGCCAGCTCCTTGACATACATCACCGGCATACGCCCACCGCCTCTTTGTCACACGCTGCTGAGCGCGTTTTTTATATGGTGCTCTAATCGCTTGATCATGTAATCGGCAACGTCTTCTTGAATCTCCTTCGCGCTTCGGTTGACTGGCATCTGCGGGATGGCGATACCGACGCCATGGGAGATCGATCCGACATGCGTTATGCTGCCGGTCTCTTTTCCTCCCTTCCGGCGTTTACCTGTCCATCGTTTTCCGTCCTCATGCCGAACCATGATGTGCCCTTCAAGGCTTCCGCTTTTGATATAAAAGTGTACGCGTCCGACGCCTTTTCTGTGCGGCAGAAGCGAATTGCCCTCCTTGAGAATCTTTGCCCTCGGCCCGCGTATGAGGGCCTCTTACGATGCAGTAGCATCAGTCGCGCCGCTCCAAATCGTGCCCCTCGTCTTTCGCACAGGAATCAGGCACGCCACTTCTGCTCCGGCAGAAGTAATCTGCGGCCTTCCCATGCTGCCTGTTACGGCTCTTACGCCAACCCGATAATCCTTCACCACGTGCTCTGCAACAGCCTTTTTTGCATGCGTGGCTGCGTCGCGCACGGTTCTGTACATCACCGTGTGAAACGTCTCCGGGTCGAGCTCCGCCGTCAGCAGGTTCACCTTGTCCCTCACATCGCTCACATCAATCTCAAGAAAGGTGTTCCCCGTCATATCCCGGCCCCCTTCCCCGGGCTGCGCCTGTCCCCATCTCTGAAACGGTACAGCTTCATCGACCGAGCGCGTCTGGCAGAAAGCCTCGCGGTGTTCGTTGAAACGAAAAAGCCGCCTTGATCCAGCGGCTTTCTATCTTCCCTGTTTAGCATTATAGCCGCGTCCTCCGGTTCTTTCAAGTTCTTTTGGGTTCAAAATCTCTCCTTGGCCTCCATTTCCGCTTTCATCCGTTTCACGGTGCTTTCGCTCATGTGCGCCAGCGTGGCGACGCGCCAAATTGGCAGTTGGTCGATATAGAGCAGCCGCGCGATGGGCCTTTGCTCCGCCGGTATTTTTCTGAGGATCATTTCGCACGTGACGATTTTGCTCTCATACGCGTCAATCTGCTGTATCCGCCGGTTATGTATCCGTTCTGCGCGGATGACAACGTCGCTTAGGCTTTTGTTAAAACCGCTTCCCCTGGGCATCCCGTCCAGCACTTGCGCGCCGAGGATCGCCTTCTGTTCCTCGACGTCGTCTTCCCTCAGCCGCTTGATCTCCAGCAGCATAGGGCGGCACGTCAG
>CANRDE010000033.1 GCA_947629325.1 uncultured Bacilli bacterium | reverse complement strand
CCACAAACATAGAGCCAAATACTATCAGTAAATTATCGTTATACAATTCAACATTTTTTGATTTAATAAAAATACCATTTTTCATTTAATAAAAAAAAGTAAATTTAAATTATTTATTACTTCTTCACCCCTTAACGTTTAAAAATCATAATAGCATTAGTTTAGCAATAAGTGCATTTTATATATCTATTTATTGCACTTCAAAAAAATTGACATATATTTCAAATTATTGCATAATATATTTAGTAGATGCGGTCGTGCTGACTTTACAGCGCGGTCGCATTCTTTTTTATTTTCTTTTGTATATTTTGAATTTTTTTCTAAGTTTTAATACCATCTAAGATAACATAGATCTAAAACACTTCAACTAAAGTTTGGCTACTAAAGCCAGTTTTAATACCATTTAAGATAACATAGATCTAAAACAATAGCATTTATTAAGCCTTCGGCTAAACCGTTTTAATACCATTTAAGATAACATAGATCTAAAACTATTTACCACTCCTTCTTTAAATTGTAAATGTTTTAATACCATTTAAGATAACATAGATCTAAAACTCAATCAATTCTTGTATTGAATCAATACAAGTTTTAATACCATTTAAGATAACATAGATCTAAAACTGCAAAAACTTCAAGATCCTCACAAAACCAGTTTTAATACCATTTAAGATAACATAGATCTAAAACCAACCGCAACCATTATTGCCATATAATGAAGTTTTAATACCATTTAAGATAACATAGATCTAAAACAAAACTTCAATCAAGATGTAAAAGTCCTTTGTTTTAATACCATTTAAGATAACATAGATCTAAAACTAACAAGCTTTATTTACGCTATCAAAAAAAGTTTTAATACCATTTAAGATAACATAGATCTAAAACTATTATTATTATCTTTTATTATATTTTCAAGTTTTAATACCATTTAAGATAACATAGATCTAAAACTCTTCAAATGGTGTATCAATATATGTAGTAGTTTTAATACCATTTAAGATAACATAGATCTAAAACTTGGGCTTGTAACTAGTCTTATAACTTGCAGTTTTAATACCATTTAAGATAACATAGATCTAAAACAAAAAAAGTATACAGAAAGTATAAAGAAAGGTTTTAATACCATTTAAGATAACATAGATCTAAAACACTATTTGTAATTCATCAAAATAACAAGTTGTTTTAATACCATTTAAGATAACATAGATCTAAAACAAATTGCCTAAAGTGTATAACTCACCTTTAGTTTTAATACCATTTAAGATAACATAGATCTAAAACAAAAAGGAAATAGAATTATAATTGTTAAAGGTTTTAATACCATTTAAGATAACATAGATCTAAAACTTAATTAGTAACTAGCAATTACATTTTCTTGTTTTAATACCATTTAAGATAACATAGATCTAAAACGCTAAGTAGTCTACATAACAGCATTGTACGGTTTTAATACCATTTAAGATAACATAGATCTAAAACAGAAGATAAAAAGAACATTACTACATACTTGTTTTAATACCATTTAAGATAACATAGATCTAAAACGAATACTTGGTTATTCTGGTGTTATATAATGTTTTAATACCATTTAAGATAACATAGATCTAAAACAAGAGTTTACTTGCTCAATTAGTTCTTTTAGTTTTAATACCATTTAAGATAACATAGATCTAAAACTTTTGGAGTATCCTAATTCTTAAATTAATTGTTTTAATACCATTTAAGATAACATAGATCTAAAACATATGCCTTTACAACATAGACATATACCAGGTTTTAATACCATTTAAGATAACATAGATCTAAAACAATATTATCAGGTTTTATTATTACTCCTTTGTTTTAATACCATTTAAGATAACATAGATCTAAAACAAAGGGAATGCGTTAAGAACAACAAGCGACGTTTTAATACCATTTAAGATAACATAGATCTAAAACACAAGAAATATTGAGGAGGTTTAAAAAATGTTTTAATACCATTTAAGATAACATAGATCTAAAACATATATCAACATCTTATGTTGTATTTACATGTTTTAATACCATTTAAGATAACATAGATCTAAAACTGTACTAGCCCATAATCTTGTTCAGGTGTCGTTTTAATACCATTTAAGATAACATAGATCTAAAACACTTCGACTAAAGTTTGACTACTAAAACCAGTTTTAATACCATTTAAGATAACATAGATCTAAAACGTTAAAAGATAGGAGGGATATTTATGAAAAGTTTTAATACCATTTAAGATAACATAGATCTAAAACTGCATACTAGTTATTTTAATAAATTTACTAGTTTTAATACCATTTAAGATAACATAGATCTAAAACCTTATGTATTGCTCAAAAGGAGTATGCACCGTTTTAATACCATTTAAGATAACATAGATCTAAAACTTTAAGATATATTTATAAAATAATTGGTCTGTTTTAATACCATTTAAGATAACATAGATCTAAAACTAATAGCTCATTAGCAATATACTTATCACAGTTTTAATACCATTTAAGATAACATAGATCTAAAACAGGAAATATGTTGAAATACCAAGTTATCTAGTTTTAATACCATTTAAGATAACATAGATCTAAAACCTCAAATAAAAGCTTTAAAATCTAAAAACATATAATACATAGAAAAATATATAATCATAAATGGTACAATCTAAATTATCATATATATTATAACATATATTCATCTAAATTGTTATCAATAATAAATTTTTTTTCATATTTTTGACATATTCCAAAAGATTTAGAATCGATCATAGCTATAACTATTTTATTATATATAGCATATTTATATATTTCATTCAATTCTTCATTATTTAAATAATCTTTTAAATTTACAAAAAATATAATATCAACATCCTTAATTTCTTTGCAAATATCAATTATAGTAAATATATTTTTAACAAGATCATCAATCTTTATCTCAATATTTAAATTTTTACTTAATTCATCTAAGTTTAATTCCTGATTTATTACTAATGGTATATCTATATTTTCTAAAATATTATGATATTGTTTAATTAATTTTTTATAAGTATTTCTCAAGCTTTCTTGATTATCTTCACTAGCAGATAAATTTATAAGTTTATAAACATTATTTATTATTTTTCGATTATTAAAATCCAAATTAAAATAATCGATATAAACTTTTATCTTTACTTCTTCATTAAACATACTATCTTCTAGTATTATTCCCCTAGCATAATTATTTAATATATCTACAATACGATAAAAATACTTTTTATTTTCAATTTCAACACATCTTATATATTCATCACTAAGTTCAATGCTATTTTCTATAAAACTTAACTTTAAATTCATAAAACTATTAACCTTTCTTCAGAATTAACAATTTTTGTACTAGATGAACCAATTATATACTCTATTCTAGCATATTGCTGTTCTGTAATAGTTAAAAGCTGAATCAAACCTTTTTTAGGAGCATGATTTTTAATTTTTTCAATTAGTAACTTACTAGATTCGCTATTTAATACTATTTTAGAATAAACTGATTCTTGCATCATAATAAATCCTTCATTTATTAAAAATTTTCTAAATAATTGATAATTTCTTTTATCTCTAGCATAAATATTTGGCAAATCAAAAAATACTATAATTCTCACAAATCTATCCCTCATACATAAACTCCAAATATGTTTTATTTTCTGATAAACATTCTAAAGTGTTTTTTACATACATCTTAATTATATCTTTTAATGTATACATTTTATTTTTAAATTTAAAACTACTATTAAATATATTAATAATATCTAACTTATAATTTCCATCAAAATTTCTTTCTTTATTATAATAAACAAAATTATCAATAACAATTCTAAATGGTTCCATTAAATCACAGCTTAAATTAAAATCATTAAACTCATTTTTATGATGAATCCCTAATTGAGTTATATAACCATTATTTATTACTTCTTTATTTATATTAGATAATAATACTGCATATCCATAGTTTAATGCAGAATTTATAGTATCATCAGCATTTCTTGTAAATTTTTTGCCAAATAAAGAATTAAAATAAACTTTTGCAGCATGACCTTCTCTGTTAGTTTTATCGCCTACTTTTATTTCTTTAATATAACTTAGAATCAAATTATAATTGTCGGACTTTATTTTCTTTAATAGTAATGCCTGATTTATAAGCTTATTTTTAACTATTAAACACCAAAGCAAATCTTTATCTTTGCTTTTCCATTTGGTTTGAATAATAATTTCTTTACTAGTATTATGCTTACTATAATATGGTTTTAATTCACCAAATGGATTATGCTTTTCATCGCAAAAAATTAAATTTATTTTATTATCAGATAGTTCTTTTAAAAGATAAGTAGAAATAGATACACTTATTGAATCTACGATAATTGTATCTATTTCTGATAAGTGAATATAGTTTTCATCAAGACCTTTTTTAACAACTAAATAACGATTTTTATAGTTTAATTTTGCTTGAGAATTTATAACAACTGTTCTAAAACTCATTTGCAATAGTCCTTATACCAGTAACTGATTTATTAATTATATATGCATTGCTTATAATTCTACCATTTTTTTTGCCAAATGCCATAGAATAGCTAGAATTTAAAAATTTCATATTAGCAGTTTTGCTATTAGATTTTAACAAAATTAACATCTCAATTATCACTTTTTCTTTTTCTTCCTTTGTCAGTATTGAAAATTTATTAAAGCCAAACATTTCTTTCATTTCATCAATCAAGTTTTTATATAAAGCATACTCTTTATCAACCTTATTAATTATATATAAAATTATTTCTTCTAATTGGGCTTCATAAGTAATATCATCAACTAAGCCTTTTTGTTTATTTAATAATCTAGCTAAACTATATTTCCATTTTTGAATATTAGTTTTATCAATATTTAATTCTTTGGCATTACATACCTCTACTTTATCTGTTGCTCCAACCAAATAACAAATTTGATTATCCCAATTTAAAAGACTATTAAAAGGTATTTTATCCTTTATAATTTCCAGTGTATTATTTTCTTCAAGTTTCATTAAATCCTTTAAATAATTTATCTTTATATTACTGTCTTTTTTACATTGAATATCAATATATATTGGCACTCCAACTAATCTTTGATTTATACTATCACCACTTTGATAGCGAATAACGCAAGCATAAGCCGGTTTAATGCTAGTATATGAACCATATTTAGAAGTATCCATTCCAATTTTTAAACATACTCCATCTTTTCCTTTTGGTTGTATAGTTTGATTAAATAATTCACCAGTATTAATTTCTGTCTTTTTACTAATTATAATATCATTACGATATAAAGTATTTTCAATAAGTTTATTAAAATTATGAACATCAAATACTTCTCCTGTTTCCTGATTGATAAAATATTTATTTAATTTTTCATCTAAACTATTAATAACATAGCCTGAATTTAATTCCTTATATCTTTTTTCGTCATACAGTTTTTTATTTAATTCTTTTAATTTATCAAAATCAACATTAACATTTAAATACTTAGTTTTATATTCGCCCAAAACAGCCGCTAGATAAGCATCATGAGCATGATGATAATTATTTAATTCTCTAAATTTAAACAATTCATATTTCATTCGATAATTATGTGAAAGTGCTGCCGGTAAATATACTATTTTGGTTTTCTTAAAAACATTTTCTAAAATATTAGCAGTATGTTTGCAAATTTGTCTAGTTTCAACTAATTGGCGGTTAATAAAGCCTTCAATAGTTTTTTCATCATATTTATATCTACATAAATTATTGTATTTTTTAACAGATATTAAACCAATTTTCTTTAAATGTTGCCACCATCCCTTCATTAATGGTGTTCTAAAGCTTTGAGG
>CANRDE010000032.1 GCA_947629325.1 uncultured Bacilli bacterium | reverse complement strand
TTCTAGTTTATAAGATAATTATATAATTACCCCCCCCGAAAATCAATACCAACTTTTCAATTTGTCTTTTTTTGACAGATTTTATTAAATTATAATTATAAAAAATATCATAAAAAATATCATAAAAAAGAATAGATATTCTCTATTCTTATGTTAACAATCTTTATCGGATTAATTTCTAAACCTTACGCATTATCAATTGTACAAGTAATAGTTTCAGCTGAAATATTAATATTTAGCTCTTGACCAGCTAAACTATTTTGGATTTGATCAGTATTAGTTAATGAAACTAATGCAGATAAAGTTTCACTTGTTTGACCTTTACTTAAATGAAATGTTGCTACAGCAGTACTTTTGCTTTCCAATTGACTTTCTGATAAATCAAATTCATCAGTAGCAGCGCCAGATAATTTAACTTTAGCATCTCCTTCTGCTAATACCGAAGCCATACCGCCTGATGCAGCAACAGTAAATGTAGCTGTACAAGTATAAGAAGATTCGCCTGGTTCATCTATTGAAGCTGTTGCAATAACAATTGGAGTTGCATCTGTACTATTACCTTTTGGATCAGTTGATTCTACAGCATAATAAGTCTTTTTATTTGCCTCAGCCATTTCTTGGGCTGTAACATTTAATTTTAAAGTTTTTGTACCATCTAAAGTAACAGTACCAACTTTTTCGGCTGTAGCTGTAACGGTTGTTTTAGCGGTTCCAGAAGCATTATTTACTGTGAAATATGCAAATGTGGCGCCAACAACAGCAACTAATAATGTAGCTACGGCAATTACTGTCAACAACATTGTATTTTTATTATTCAAGTTTTTTCCTCCTTTCGATAAAGATAATCGAAATACTATTATATTTCTATTCTAATTTTACATAATATCGGTCTATATGTCAATTATCTAAAAGTAATATTTACATTTTATTTCATAAAAAAAAGAAGATAAATCTTCTTAATATTTTTTACTATTTATCAATAGTACATTTTATGCCTGATGCAGAAATTGTAACAGATAACTCTTGACCAGCTAAATTATTTTGAATTTCTCCAGTATTGTTTAATGATACTAAAGCAGATAAAGTATCTTTCGTTTTGCTTTTATTTAAATGAAATGTTGCCTCTACTGTGTTATCTTCATCTATATCTGATAGGTCGAACGTTTTAGTAGCAGCGCCTGATAATTCAACTTTAGCATCGCCTGTTTGTAATAACTCAGCCATTCCACCATCTTTTGCAACAGTAAATGTAGCTGTACAAGTATAATTGGCCTCTCCTGGAGTAGTAATCGTAGCATTTGCAATTTCAACTGGAGTAGCCTCAGTACTATTCTTTGCCTCAGTACCACTAGCAACAGCATAATAATTTTTAGTAGTACTTGTTTGAGCCATTTCGGCAGCAGTTACTTCTAAAGTTAAAGTTCCATTAGTTTCTTTTAATAATACCGTACCAACATCTTCCGCTTGTGCTGTAACAGTTGTAGTTGCAGTTCCTGAAGCTTGACTTACTGTGAAATATGCAAATGTTGCCCCCACAACAGCTACTAATAATGTTGCTACAGCTATTACTGTTAATAACATTGTATTCTTATTTTCCATTCTTTTTCCTCCTTCTAGTTTATAAGATAATTATATAATTACCCCCCCCGAAAATCAATACCAACTTTTCAATTTGTCTTTTTTTGACAAATTATCACATTAAAAAAGAAGTAAAATTACTTCTTATTTGTAATAATATTATTTTAAAATAATATTATTGTTCATTTATTGAACAAGTAATGGAGTCAGCTGAGATTGTAACATCTAATTGTTTGCCAGCTAATTCATTTTGTTCAGCATTTCTATTTTCTAGTGATACTAAAGCTTTTACATCTTTAGTCTCATTACCAGCTGATAATTCAAAAGTTGCTACAGTTGTGCTTTTTTCACCTAGTTTATCTGCAGATAAATCAAATTCATCATTAGCAGCACCAGATAGAACAACTTTAGCATCTCCCTCTTCTAATGCTTCAGCCATATTTCCACTAGCTGCAACAGTAAATGTAGCTGTACAAGTATATGTTGATTCACCAGGATTACTAATTGTTGCTTTAGCAATTGATATCGGAGTGCCATCTGTACTATTTTTAGCGGCTGTACCAGATTTTACAGCATAATATTTTTTTTCATTTCCTTGGGCCATTTCTTGTGCAGTTACTTCTAAAACTAAATTATTATCTGCATTATCTAATACGACAGAACCAACAGCTTCAGCTTTGGCTGTAACAGTTGTATTAGCAGTTCCTGAAGCTTGGCTTACAGTGAAATATGCAAATGTTGCTCCTACTACTGCTACTAATAAGGTAGCTACGGCAATTACTGTTAATAAAATGGTGTTTTTATTATTCATTAATTTTTCCCTCCTCTCATCTTCATATTCCGAAATACTATCTCTATATTTCTATAATAATTCTACAAAATATAAAAAGGAGTGTCAATAAAATAAAAAAATTTTTGCATAAAAAAAGAAGATAATACTTCTTCTTTCTTATTTGAGATAACTCTCCAATAATGGATAAATTTTATTGTTTTAATTCACAACTAAAATCTCCAGAAGTTATAGTTACTTCTAAAGTTTGACCAGCTAGGTGATTTTGTTCTGAGTTTTTATTCTCTAAAGAAACTAAAGCATTAACATCTACAGTTTTTTGACTTGTACCATCAAGATTAAATGTCGCTGTAACTGTTTCATTGCCTGATAATTGGTCAGCTGATAAATCTATAGTCTTGTTAGCAGCACCAGTAAAGACAATTTTAGCTTCCCCTTCTTTTAATACAGAAGCCATGCTACCAGAAGCAGCTACAGTTAAATCAACTGTACAAGTATATTGAGTTTTTTCAGTTCCTTCACCCTCACCAACAGTTGCTCTGGCAATTGGTAAAGCTGTATTTGTTGTAGTATTATTTTCAAGAGCATCATGTTTAACTGCATAATATGTTTTTACATTTTCTTCTGACATTTCGGCAGCACTAACATTTAATTTTAAATTTCCTGTTGGGTTACTTAAAGTAACTGCTGCAACAGCTTCAGCTTTGGCTGTAACAGTTGTATTGGCTTGGCCAGAAGCATTATTTACTGTGAAATATGCAAATGTTGCTCCTACTACTGCTACTAATAAGGTAGCTACAGCTATTACTGTTAATAAAATTACATTTTTGTTGTTGTTATTTTCATTATCCATTATTTCCCTCCTCTCATCTTCATATTCCGAAATACTATCTTCTATATTTCTATAATAATTCTACAAAATTATTAAGATGGTGTCAATAATATAAATTTATTTTTACAGACAAAAAGATGAGCTTACACTCATCATTTATCACTTTTATTTTTAAACTGAAGTATTATTGGGGTACCCGTTAATGCAAAAGATTCTCTTATTTTATTTTCCAAGTATCTTTCATAACTAAAATGTACCAAATTTTTATTATTAACATTAAAAGTAAATTTAGGTGGACATATACCCGTTTGCGAAACAAAATAAATTTTTAACCTTTTGCCTTTATATGAAGGCGGTTCATGCATATTTACAGCATCCATTATGACATCATTTAATAAGCTAGTTTTTATTTCTTTATGATTATTTTCATAGGCATTAATTACTTCTGGCATTAAGGTAGATAATCTTTTTTTAGTTTTGGCTGATACAAAAACAAAATTAATATAAGGAACAAATTTAAAATATACTTCTAATTCTTTTTTCCATTTTTTCAAATCTTCATTAGGATCTTTTACGGTATCCCATTTATTAACTGCAATAACTATGCCCTTTCCGGCTTCCTGAGCATAAGATAAAATATGTTTATCATGTTCAATTATTCCTTCCGCTGCATCAATAACTAAAACACAAACATTGCTTCTTTCAATGGCTTTCAGACTACGTAGTAAACTATACTTTTCCACGTTTTCATAAATGCGACCCTTTTTTCTCATTCCAGCCGTATCAATTACTATATAATCTTTTTTATCATAAGTAAAACGAGTATCAATCGCATCCCTAGTTGTTCCGGCTATATCACTTACAATGACCCTCTCTTCATTTAAAAGGGCATTAATTAAAGAACTTTTACCTACATTAGGCCGACCAATAAAACAAAATTTCAGAATATCTTCATTTGCATAATCTTCTTCCTTGATGTCTTGAGTCAATAAATCTAAAAGTTCTTTAAAACCTAAATTATGTTCGGCAGAGACTGGCATTACATTGGCAAATCCCAATTCATAAAAAGAATAAAGATTATCTAGTCTTTTTTCATTATCAATTTTATTAACTAATACTATTACTTCTTTACCTGATTTTTTTAACATATTCCTGATTTTTTTGTCTGCATCTGCAATATTTTCTAAACCATCAGTAACAAAAAGAATGGTATCGGCTTCATCAATTGCTAATTCAGCTTGCATAATAATATCTTTATCAAAGTTATCAGTATCACCATGAATTCCCCCTGTATCAATTAAACTAAATTTTTTATTATTATGGGTTACAATTCCATATATTCTATCTCTAGTAATACCGGGTTCACTTAAAATAATAGATTTTTTTTCTTTAATTAACCGATTAAATATACTACTTTTACCTACATTAGGTTTTCCAATTAAACAAACTGTTTTCATAAACCCTCCCCCTAACGACATGATAATTTATTATCAATATCTAATTTGGCTTTGATTCTTTTATTTTTATAATAGATAATTAATTCATATTGATCTAAATAATTATCTTCATTGGATGGATCAACGATACATCCTTTTTCGCTAGTATCATATTCTTTTAAGCAATTATTATCATTATCTTTATTTAAATATTCTGGCACTAAAGTACTAACTAAAAAAGATTTACAAGGATTATTATCATAAGTTAATTCACTATTAATAATAGAGCCTTTTATATCTTCGCCAAATAAAATTCCACTCTCTTCAATCACTTTGGCTTTTTCTTCTAATAGATTTCTTTTAATGTTTTTAGTTATTCCGCCTACAGATGTTACTGCTAAAACTGTAATTATTGAAAGTAGTGCAATAACTCCTAATAGTTCAATTAAAGTAAATCCCCTTTTTCCCATAAAATCACCTAACTAAATTATAAATTATTTAATTTATTGTTTCAATATAACTACTAATTATATCTAAAACTTCACTTCGCCCCTTTTTAGTAATAGTAGACCAAGGAATAAAATTTTCTTCTTCTCCTAATTTTAAAGCTTCTTTAATTATTTTATCTTGTTTGGCTCTGCTATTTTTAGTCACTTTGTCATATTTAGTTGCTACTATTGTAATATTTAAATTATAGTATTTTAAAAAGTTATACATTAATATATCATCTTCTGTTGGTTTATGCCGATAGTCAATTAACAAGAAAACATGTTTTAAATTTTCACGGGTTTTTAAATAGTCTTCAATCATAACCCCAAATTTCTTTTGGGTATCTTTAGAAACATTAGCAAAACCATAACCAGGAACATCAACCAAATAAAAATCCTTATTTACTAAATAAAAATTTAAAGTTTGGGTTTTACCAGGCTTTGATGATGTTCTAGCAAAATTTTTCCTTTCAATTAAAGTGTTGATAAAACTGCTTTTACCAACATTACTTCTTCCTAATAATAAAAATTCATTTTTTTTGTCCTCTGGATATTGACTTATTCTTATGGCTATTATTGGTTCATCAACCGAATCAATTTGCATAAATATCACCGCCTTAAATTATATATTAATTTTTAAAGTTTTGCAAATAGTTGCCATATACTGAGGTTTGTGATAAAGTAATAAACAATTTTAGAGGGATTTATATGATCAAATATAATTGGGATAAACATAAATTACATGAGATTTGTAAAAGATTAGAGGATGCTTTAGAACAATCTTTAACTGAAGAAGAAAGTGAAAAAATAATTTTTGATATTACAACATTATATAAATATTTAGATGAATTAGAATATCCAAATTACGATGATTATAGTATGTTAGAATATTTAAATAAAAGGAAGAAATTTTTTCAAAATATTCCATTTTTGATCGATGATTTTTTAGAAAGCGCCAGAATTACCCAAGGAGTTTTAATAGAAATTCCTAATTGGAAAAGATGGAGTTTATCCAAAGATGATCTTTTAGAATTAACTCATGATTTTTATAAAAATATGGGCCGATTCTTTTATAAAAAATTTATGGTTAATTTTAAGGATCGCTATAAAAATGTCAATTTTTCTCAAAGCAGTGATTCTAATGATTATGGAGTTATGATACCATTTGTGACTACTAAAAAAGCCTTAATTGATATTTCGCGAGAATTTACCGCTTTAGATTTTACTGTTTTGGTTCATGAATACGCTCATGCTATTACTTTACAAGCAAGTCCTAATTATATGCGATTTAATGAATCTTTATTTAGCGAAATGGATGGGCACTTTTTAGAATTATTAGCAATTAATTATTTACAAAAAAAGACTAATATTCCTAGTTCAGAATTATTAAAAGCTAATTTTTATAATCTCTTTTCCGAATTAAGTCAAAGTTTCTATACTACTATTACTCTTCTTAAAGAACAAGAGAAAAGAAATAAGCTTTTTACTAGTAATAAAGAATTAAAACAATGCGCTGCTCATTTAAATATTAATCCTAATAATATATTAAAGCATCTTTTAAATATAGACAATAGCTGTCCCCTATATTTAACCGCTTATATGTTTGCTATCGAATTATACTACTTATATCAATTAGACCCGGAAAAAGCTCTTTATATTTACAAAAAAATTATAACTTCCGATTATAGCGAAGATTTAAAAATTTATGAGGATTTAAAAAAGATGGGAATTTACCCTAATACCCATTTAGAAGACTTTTATAAAGAGGCAAAAGAAACCATTTTAACAAGGAAAAAAGTATAATATATGTATTTACTAATTTAACATATTTTTTTTTAATAAAAATAACCTTTCTAAAAAAGGAAATAGTAAAAATAGAACGAATAATAATAGTGAAAGTAGAAAGAA
>CANRDE010000031.1 GCA_947629325.1 uncultured Bacilli bacterium | reverse complement strand
CCTAATCCACCTACTTTATAAATACCAGGTACTTTTAACATATTAACAAAATCTCTTGTCATTTGACTTTTTTGTTCATCATTATAATTAACATCCCAGTTTCTTATAAAACTAGAATTTTCATCTTGAAGCCATACCTGAGGAGATAAAGTTCCTCCTTCTTTCCAAATAGTCCAAAATATGTTAGATACTATATCTACTTTTCTACTTATTAAATGTTGTAATGTATTTATGTGTAAAACAATATCTGAATCTATGAAAAATAAATAATCAAAGTTTTCTTCTTTTGCCATTTTTATCATATCATTTTTATATGTTATAATTCTTTCTATTAATGATGTTTTCCATTGATGAGTGTTATTATCACATAAATATTCTTGATTTTTTCCGACATTAAAATCTTCAGAATTTTTTAAAATAACATTTCTATTATTTTTATGAAATGTTTTTAATAATTTTTTAGATTCATTATCTGTATTGTCATCTACAAAATAATAATGAACATCTAAATTTGTCTTATCTACTTCTTCTAATGATTTTAAAAATTCTTTTAATATGTTATTTTTTTGTTTTATTGGGCTTGCAATTAAAATCTTTTTCATATATTAACCTCCAATTATAATTATGTTTATTATTATAATTTATATACTTTCTTTAATGTTGCTACATTTTGTGTATCTAAAACTATTTTGTTATCTAATAAATTCATATTGTCAATTATTTCTTGATGTTTTACCATAATTATTACCATATCTATATCATTTAAAAACTTATTTAAATCATGATATTGATTATCAACTATATCATCTTTAATATATGGATCATAAACTTTTAGTGGTGTAGCAAGGTGTGTTTTTTGATATTCTAAAAGTTGTAGTGTTGGACTTTCTCTAAAGTCATCAACATTTTCTTTATAAGTTAGGCCATATAATCCAACTTTTTTACAATCAGTTATATTATTTTCTTGCATTATTTCATATGCTCTATTTAATACATATTCAGGCATTGATTCATTTACTTTTAATGCCTCCCATATTACTTTTGTTAAACTTGGATAATCACCAACTAAGAACCATGGATCAACTGGAATACAATGTCCTCCTACTCCAGGTCCAGGATTTAATATATTTACTCTAGGGTGCATATTACATATTTTAATAATTTCATATACATCCATACCATCATGTCTACAAATTTTTGTAAGTTCATTTGCAAAAGCAATATTAACAGCTCTAAATGTATTTTCAACTACTTTAGTCATTTCAGCACTTTTTATATCTGTTGTCACAACTTCTCCACTAGTAATTTTTCCATATATTTCTGCAACTTTCTTTCCTATTACTTCATCATCTGCACCAATAGTTCTAGAATTATGTTCTAATTCATATACCATATTTCCTGGTATTATTCTTTCAGGTGCATGGACTAGATGTATATCTTGTCCAATTGTAAAACCTTTTTCTTTAACTAATGGTCTTACACTTTTATCCATTGTTCCAGGACTAACTGTAGATTCTACAATTATAATTGATCCTTTTGGACAAACATCTAATACACTTTCTACAGCTTTTTTAACATAAATATCATCAACTTTTTTAGAAAATTTATCATATGGTGTAGGAACAGAAATTATATAACAATCACTTTTTTGATATTCTGTAGTAAAAGCAATATTATTTTTTAAAGCTTCGCTAAACAATTCTTCCATACCCTTTTCTTCAAAAGTTAATTTACCTTGATTTAAAGTATTAACTAATTTTTCATTATAATCTGTACCTACTACTTCAAATCCATTTTTAGCAAACATAAGCGCAGTAGGAAGTCCTATATAACCTAACCCAATAACATTTATTTTCATTTTACATCCTTCTTTCTACTAAAAATAACTAAAAACATAAATTTTATTAAGTTTAGTTGTCTAAATATTCTTTTTGGTTCTTTTATTAGTCTATATAACCATTCTAGGCCACATTTTTGCATCCATTCAGGAGCTCTTTTTATATTACCACTAAATACATCAAAAGATCCACCTACACCTTGAAAAATATTACAATTTAATTTTTTCATATTTTCCTTTATCCAATTTTCCTGTTTAGGAGAACCTAGAGCTACAAAAATTATATTTGGCTTACATTTATTAATTTTTTCAATAATTTTATCATTATCTTTTTCATAACCATCGATTGTTCCAACTATTTTTATTCCTTTATATTTTTTTTCTAAATTATTTTTAGCTTCTTTTATTACTTCTTTTTTAGCTCCATACATAAATATTTTATAATTCTTTTCTTGAGCTAATTTACACAGCATCTCCATACAATCAATACCTGTAATTCTAGATTTAATGTTACCATGTTTAATTTTTGAAGCATATATTATACCTATTCCATCCGGTATTGCATAATCTGCAGAATTTAACATTTTTTTAAGTTCATCATCTTTTTTTGCTTTTAATACTTTTTCAGGGTTTATAGCTATTATCATTTTTTGTTTATTATTTTTAATATCTGTTTCTATAT
>CANRDE010000030.1 GCA_947629325.1 uncultured Bacilli bacterium | reverse complement strand
AATGCATACATAAATATTACTCCCATCAAATAACAATCAAATAAGAATTTCCTTAATTTACAAGAAATACAATATAACTTTCTTGCATTTTTATTTCTTTTATCAAATAAAATTATAGCAAAAAAATAGCAAATTATAAAGATGATTTCGCTTTATTTAATATTTTTTATAATATTCTTTATTTAGTTAAATCTAAGTAAATATTTAAAAAATTGGCCTAGAATTGGCCTAAGAATAAAGTATAACTTTTTGGCCTAGATTTTTGGCAAAGAAAAAAGCCTTATTTTATAAGACTTTTTGACTATCTTAAATGGTGGAGTAGAGGAGATTCGAACTCCTGTCCAATATAATCTATTAAACAATCTCTACAAGTTTAGTTGGAATTTATATTATTATATAGACAACTCCAACACATTTTCTATATAACTAGATTAATAAAATTATTCGTTATTTTAACTTAATCAAATAAAATAATATATCTTATATTTATTAACCTTATATAAACTCTATAAGCAAAATTTATATAAAGTACTCCTACGCGTTATTAAGCGTATTGTGGAGCAAAACTATAATTAGTTTCGTTATTTATTTTTTTGGTGCATTTTAGGTATGCCTACCACTTGCAATCATTTCTAGTTTTTATATGTCGAAACCAAACTACCCCGTACTTAAATTATACCATAAAATAGGCTATTTGTAAATTCATCCTCTATTAAAAGATAGAAGATGTTGGTTTAGCATTTAAATCTAAATCTGCAAACTCTCCCTTTAAAAATAAAGGATAAGCCGCTGCTCCAATCATAGCAGCATTATCAGTACAATATTTAAATTCCGGTAAATTTAAATTGGCATTATATTTTTTACATAAATCCTTTAACTCTTGACGTAGATATTTATTAGCTGAAACGCCTCCTGCTATAATGACATTTTTAATATTTGTGTTTTTTAACGCTAATTCTAATTTCCTTTTTAGTTCATCCACAGCAACAGTTTGAAAAGAACAAGCTAAATCAGCTTTATTTATTTTATTTCCTCTTTGAATTTCATTATGAACTAAATTAATAACACTACTTTTTAAACCGCTATAACTAAAATTATATGTATTATCATTTACCGGTTTTGGCAAAGGGTATGTATTTTCGCCATTTTGAGCTAATTTCTCGATATTAGGGCCCCCAGGATATTTAAGGCCCAAAACTCGTGCTACTTTGTCAAAAGATTCACCAATTGCATCATCTTCAGTTTCCCCTAATTTTTCAAATTGATAATCATCAACCATTTTAACTAGTTCGGTATGGCCCCCACTTATTATCAAAGCTAAGCAAGGGAATTGCATTTGATTATCTAGTTTATTAGCATAGATATGCCCAATTAAATGATTCACTTTAATTAAAGGCTTATTATACACATATGATAACACCTTAGCAAATTCTATTCCAACTAAAAGAGAGCCTAACAATCCTGGTGCATAGGTTACTGCAATAGCATCACAATCATTGACAGACATTTTTGCTTTATTTAACGTTTCTTCTAAAACCATTGTTATATTTTCAGCATGCATTCTTGAAGCAATTTCGGGAACGACTCCCCCAAAATTAGCATGAGTATCCATTTGTGTTAATACTGTTAAAGCAATAACTTGGGTTCCATTTTTTACGATAGCAATGCTTGTTTCATCGCAAGAAGTTTCTATACTCAAAATATATACATCTTTCATGATCTTACTCCTCTTTTCATAATAAAAGCATCGACACCTTGATAATATTTTTTTCGTACATTAATAACTTCAAAGCCAAATTTTTTATAAAAATTTATAGCTACTTCATTATTAACGGCTACTTCTAAAAAAACATCTTGCTCCCCTTTTACTATATTTTGAATAAAATAATCTAATAATTGAGTTCCAATCCCTTTATTTCTATATTTTTCATCTACATAAAGTAGTTCCAGTTCGTAAAAATCTATATTTTTAAACACCATCAATATTCCGTTTAGAGGATTGCTATCATTAACCAAAATTATATATTTATCATCATCTATATATTTTTCAACGTTATAAGTCTGAACAAAATTTTTTACTAGATTATTTGCTAACTTATTTATAAATTTTATATCTTTTTTCTGTGCATATCTTATCATTTTTCAACATCTATTTTTTTAATATATAATGGATTAACTTCGTGAGGATTTTGGGTTTCTTTACTTAAAGCATATGCAATAATTTTATTATAATCTAATTCAATATTTGTAGTTACTGGATGTTTTTGCGAATATTTTTCAAATTCTGAATTGCTTAAATATTCATAATTGCCAATAAGCGATTCTTTATTAAAAATTCCAATATAGTAACCATTGTTATCACTAAAAGCCACAATTTTTTCCTCATTAGGAAGAGAAACTGCTAAGCATTCTAAAGATGATATTGTTCTAATTGGTATTTTTAACGTATATGCTAGCGTTTTAGCAATAGTAACACCTAATCGAACTCCCGTAAATGAACCAGGGCCATTAACAACAATTATTGATTCCGGAATGGCTTTATTTAAAACCTTCTTTATTAAAGGCATAATAATTTTGCTATTTTCCTTTTCATCTTTAACAATTTTTTGTTTAATAATTTTACCATTTTTAGATAGCATAATAATTACATCATTTAAATGTGTATCAATAAATAAATCCATAAATTTCACCTATAAAACAGATTCACATAATTCTTCATAAATTCTACCATAAGGTTTGAAAATCAAAACTCGAGTATTTTCATCCACAATTTTGATAACAATTTCTAGTCTTTCTTCTGGTAATTGATTTTTAATTAATTCTGACCATTCAATGATAGAAACCCCACCCTTTTTAAAATAATCTTTTATTCCAATGTCTTCATCAATATCATCTAAGCGATAAACATCCATATGATATAATGGCATTTCGCCATTAGGATATTCTTTAACAATATTGAATGTTGGACTAGTGATATTATCTTCAATACCAAGAGCTTTGGCAAATCCCTTTACAAAAACAGTTTTACCACTACCTAATTCACCATCTAAGCAAATAACCATATTTTCAAATTTTTCGCTTTCAATATTTTCAGCAATTGTTAAAGTATCATCAATATTTTTTGATATGTATTTAAATTCCATGATCTCACCTTTTTTAATTATAAATAAAAAGTACTTTTTATACAAGTACTCTCACCCTTTTTTAACAAAAAAGTTAAATAATATATTAAAATTTTAAAATTCCATAAAAAAAATATTGGCAACTACCTATTTTCGCATTCACTATCTTCGGCGTATTAGTGCTTAACTTCTCTGTTCGGGATGGGAAGAGGTGTATCCACTAAGCTATCGTCACCAATAAAGGATTTTGTCCTTTAAAAACTCGATAATGCGTTCATCAAATATTAAATAAATTAAAAGTTAAATTGTCGAATTATTAGTACTAGTCAGCTCAACGTATCACTACGCTTCCACCTCTAGCCTATCAACCTCATAGTCTATAAGGATTCTTAATTCTTAAAGAATGGGAAAATTCATCTTGGAGGAGGCTTCCCGCTTAGATGCTTTCA
>CANRDE010000029.1 GCA_947629325.1 uncultured Bacilli bacterium | reverse complement strand
ACTCTTGTATTTACTTACCAAAATAGTCATTTCTTCTATTTTTGGATTTAACCGATACCTCCATGTCCAGCATCGATTACAACCTTTTTTGTTGCTCTTTCATCCATGTTTATCACCTAATATAAAGTATGAAAAAAATGAAACTTTGTTCTGTGTTTTGGTTAATATAACAACTTTTAACTAATATTTATTTTAAATTTTAAATAATTAATTAATATGTAGCTATTTTAACAATAATTAAAAAAGTAACAAAAAACATGATTCTCCTGATGTTGCATCGTTATAAATCTTTCCTTCTTTTTTTAAATACTCAATAAATATCTTACTCTATTAATCTTATTCTTATTATCCAATGACTTAGGAAGTTTTAATAATGCAATTATTTCTTTTCTGTTTGCCGAACTATATTCAATCAAATATTTCCATAAACTAAATATAAATATTTTTTTAAATACCTTAACTCTGTTTATCACCTATTATAGGTATGAAATTGTTCAATTTTGTGAATTTGCCTTCTTTTTCTTTATTTCTTTATAAATTAAATAACTTGTGCCTCCTATTAAAGCCAAAGAGCATAAAATTACAAAAATATTTGATGCATTTTCATTAGTATTCTCTTCTTCAATTATTTCATCTTGAATATCAGCTTTATCTTCTTTTTTATTTGCTTTTTCTTCTTTTTCAACTACTAAAATATAATCTTGTTCTTCACCATTTTCGGCAGTAACTTTTACAATTATTTCATTGTATCCTACTTGTAAATTTTCATTACCCATAATATCTACTTTAGCATTAGAATCTTCTAACTCATAAGTAATATCTATTTTATTTTCCTCATTAGAAATATTTATTACATCGCTTTTAAATAAATTAAAAATAATTTCTTTTTCCGCAACAAAAATTTTAATATTTTTATTATTACTTAATATTTTTTCTCTTATTATATTTAATTTGTAATTATTAATATTTCCATTTTCAGCCGTAACTTTGATATAAATATCGTTTTCACCAATCACTAAATTGTTATTTTGGTTATAATCTAAAGTTGCTTTTGAATCATTAGCAACGACTAATACTGTTACATTTTCTTTTGTAGTTGTATATTCCATATTATTGGAAATAGCTATATTCTCTCCATCAACATTAACTTTTTTTAAAGAAGTATCATTACTTTTAACATCTTCAATTACATCTGGCTTTTTATTTGATGAACTAGATGAACTACCACTAGAATTACTTGAACATCCACCGTGTTTCGAGCAGCACCCACTATGACAAGTACTACAACTAGGACTAATTGTACCATCATTGCAAACAATATTTGCTTTTACAATACTTGGATAAAAATTTAATAATACTAAAAATAAACCTATAATTCTTTTCATAAAATTTTACAACCTCTATTAGGATTATTGTACCACAAATTTAAGATTATAATGATATTTGTTGATTATTTTCATAAACTAAATATAAAAGATACTTTTCAAGTACCTTTAATTTTATATTAATACTATATTTTTGGCTCATTGGTATTTGATTACTCTATAATGGTAACTATAACAACAATTTTTATTAATTGTTCACATATAAAAGTAGTATTGACAATTATTTATGGGTATAATATAATTAAATTAGCAGTTAATCAATTAGAGTGCTAAAGGGAGCGATATAATGAAAGAATTTAAAGCAGAATCTAAAAGATTAATGGAATTGATGATTAATTCCATCTATACCAATAAAGAGATATTTCTACGGGAAATTATCTCAAATGCATCTGATGCAATTGATAAATTGCATTACCGATCTCTAACAGATAAAAAAATAAAAGTTAAAAAAAGTGACTTTGCCATAATAATTAAAATTAATAAGGAAGACAGAACTTTAACTATAACTGATAATGGTATTGGTATGTCTAAAGAAGAGTTAGAAAATAACCTAGGAACTATTGCCAAAAGCGGATCATTTGATTTTAAAGAACAAAACAAGAAAAAAGAAAACATTGATATAATAGGTCAATTTGGTGTTGGATTTTATTCTGCGTTTATGGTTGCTTCAAAAGTCGAAGCAGTCTCTAAAGCATACGGATCTGAAGAAGCTTATTCTTGGTCTTCAGCCGGCATTGAAGGCTATACAATCAAGAAGTCTAGCAAAACAGAAAATGGAACTGATATAATTTTAACCATTAAAAATGGCGAAGAATATGATAGTTATTTGGAAGAATATGAAATTAAAAACTTAATCAAGAAATATTCGGACTATATAACTTATCCAATAAAAATGGAAATTACAACCAATGAAGAAACAAAATTAGAAACAATTAATAGTTTGGTACCTTTATGGAAAAGAGACAAAAAAAGTATCAAAGAAGAAGAATATAATACATTTTATTCAGATAAATTCTTTGACTACGACAAACCTTTAAGTCATATTCATACTAAAGCTGAGGGCACAATCGAATATAATTCTTTAATCTACATTCCATCTCATGCAAGCTATGATTATTATTCTAAAGAATATGAAAAAGGACTTCAACTATATTCTAACAATGTTTTAATCATGGAAAAGTGTCCCGATTTACTCCCAGATTACTTCAGCTTTGTTAAAGGCGTTGTTGATTCTTCTGATTTATCTCTTAATATTTCCCGTGAGACACTACAACAAAATAAAGTTTTAAAAACTATTGCGCTTAATATTGAAAAACATATAAAAAATGAATTAATTAATATGCAATCAGAAAGAAGAGAAGATTATTTAAAATTTTGGGAAGCTTTTGGGCTTCAAATAAAAGCAGGAATATATAATAGTTATGGAGCAAATAAAGAACAACTCCAAGATTTATTAATGTTTTATTCTTCTAAACAAGATAAATTAGTTACTTTAAAAGAATATCTAGACAATAATAAAGAGGAAAAATTTATTTATTATGCCTGTGGTTCCTCAATCGAGCAAATTAAAACATTGCCTCAAGTTGAAACTTTAACATCTAAAAATAAAGATATTATTTTATGCCCTAATTATTTAGACGAATTTGTTTTCAAAGTAATGTCTAAATATGAAGATAAGGATTTTAAAAATATTTGTTCCGATAATATTGATTTAGATACTGAAGAAGAAAAAAAGGAATTGAATACTTTAAACGAAAATTCTAAAGATTTACTATCCATAATGAAAAATGAACTAGATGTCCAAGAAGTAAAATTTACCAGTCGTTTAAAAAATCATCCTGTTTGTTTATCGACATTGGGAGAAATTTCCGTCGAAATGGAAAAAGTTATGAACGCCATGCCCACTAATGAATCTATTAATGCTCAAAAAGTATTAGAAATTAATTTTCATCATCCTATAGTCAAAAAACTTCAAGATTTATATGTTAAAGATCAAGAAGAATTAAAAAAATATAGTAAAGTTTTATATGCTCAAGCCCGTTTAATTGAAGGATTGCCTATTGAAAATCCTACAGAAATAACTAATCTGATATGTGATTTAATGGTTAAATAGCCAAAAATTCATTTAAAAAGTAAACAATTAATACTAATATGTTTACTTTTTTTTAATTGTAATTTCAAGCGCACCATTTATTAAGATTTTAACATAAGGAAAAAATTTGTCAAACTTTCTTTT
>CANRDE010000028.1 GCA_947629325.1 uncultured Bacilli bacterium | reverse complement strand
GCTCTTGCTATTCGGTTCGCACGTGCATAGCACGTGGTTTTATAGATAGCTATCTATCGATTGCTACATAATAAAAATAAGAATAATGACAACAATTATTCTTATTTTTTTGTTAAAGGATTTAATATTAGAATACTTTGTTCTGACAAATCCAATTTATTGATAAAATTCATTAATTCTTCAAAAGAAATATTTTCATATATTTCTTTTAAATTATCTATGACATCACCATATTGTAATATTTCTGATTGAATAATAGAATTAACTACTTCAACATCTTCATACTCTAAAATTAAAGAAGCAATATTTCCTTTATTCATTCGCGCAAATGTTTCTTCATTTATAGTTAAATTGTTCAATTTATCTTTAAATAACTTTAAAATTTCGGTCGAATATTCACTATCAATAGTAAACATATATACAAGATAATCATCAAATAATTCAATCATATATGATAAATTACTAATCAACTCTTTTTCAATCAATTCATCTTTAAAATCACTAGTAGTGCCGAAATTAGCCTTTAATAATAAAGAAGAATAAATTCTAAGATGTAAATCATCTATATTTTTAAAGCTACACTTAGGAATTTTTATTCCTATTTTTATTTTTCTATTAGTAACATTAATATTAATCTCTTCATAATCTTTATTTATTTTTTTGCTTTCTTTATGAATTATTCTTTCTGGCTTTTTATATGGAGCAAAATTTTTAGAATTTTGATTATCTCTTATCGCTTCCATAACTTCGTAAGGATTAAAATTACCTGTCACTACTAAAAACATATTTTGAGGGTGATAAAAAGTATCAAACGCTAATTTTATATCAGCCATAGTTATTTTCTTAATTTCTTTGGGACTACCCGTTATCAATTCTTTATAGGCATAATTATGAAAAATATTATCTAAATGTTTAAAAAGCATCACAGTATAAGGATCATCCTCTCCCATTTTCGCTTCTTCAATAATTATTCCCTTTTCTTTACTAATAATTGATTTTGTAAAATAGCCATTTTGAACAAAATCTAATAAATGAATAATATTATCTTTAGGATTTTCATTACCTAGAACTTGATAATTAGTATAATTAAAAGTAGTAAAAGCATTTGTATCACAACCAGTCTTAAAAAAGAAATCATGGGCCGTGGTATTTTTATCCTCATTAAATTTAACATGCTCCAAAAAGTGAGCAACCCCATTCGGCGTTTTATACAACTGATTATTTATTTTAAATTCATTAAAAATAGAACCATATTTAACAGATAAAGTGCCATAAAAAGTATTAGCATTTTTCTTAACCCACATATACACTTTTAAACCATTGTCACACTCATCATAATATATTTTTTCTTCTAATCCTTTTAAATTGATTTCTTTCATTATTTCTCCCCCTTGTCGGCTTTTTGGACATAAATAGTATTTAAAGTTAAACTCTTACCACAAGTTATTAAATCTTCCCTACTTATATTCTTTATTATTTCAATTCTATCTTCTAATAAAGGGAGATTATCGTAATAGTTAAAAACATAATTATTTAAAATAGATACGTTGTTATCACTACTCATTTTTAAAGAAAAAATTAAGTTTCTTTTGACATCTTCTAAAGTTTCATCACTATAATTTCCTTTAATCATATCATTCAAACATTTCTTTATTAATTTTTCGGCCTTAGATACATTTGAATCATCTAATGACACTTCTATAATTAATAATTCATCTTGTTTTAAATATAAACTTCTAACTCCATAACATAAAGAGTTTTCGGCTCTTAATTTTTGATATAATTTAGATGAAATTCCTCCCGAACCCAAAATATAATTAAAAACATGAAAAACAGCATTTTTTATCTTATCGTTTAAACTTTTTAGATTATAAATCATAACTAATGTACTTTGCACAAAATTAGAATCATCTGTAACTACTAAAGGTTTTTTTCTTGATTTATTATTAACTAATAGTTTAGGCTTGGTAATTTTAATAACTCGATTTTTAAATTTAGCCTTTATAATTTCCGCTGCTTCATCCATATTAATATTACCAATGATAAAAATATCACAATTAAATTGCGAAAATAATTCTAAATAAGCCTCGTATAACTTATGAGGGGTTATTTGCTCTATTTGCTCTTTTGTTCCCATTACTTTAAAAGAACTAGGAGATGTGTTATCCATTTTGTTTAAGGCATTTATAATAGCTAATTTATCCGGTGACTCTTTAATACTTTCAATATCCTCTAAGAGTCTTTTTTTAATTATATTAAAATTAGTTAAATCAAATTCTTGATTTTTTACGCGCGGATTATTAATTATTTCAAAAGGAAACTCTAACACTTTATGAAAATAATCTTTTTCATTAATAAAAAAAGGCGCAATAAATTCTTCCACAAAAGAAACTGTAAAGAGATTTCCTACTTTATTAGTTGTTCCGTAAAATATAGTTTTATATAACTCTTCCAATCTTATGGCAATGTCTTTTCGTCTTTGATATTTCTTTGAACAATCAGTTAAAAGATCGCTTAAAAAAGTATAAATGGGCATAATTTCTTTTTCTACTTCTCGACTAAATATTATTTCCATTCTTACTGTTTTAAACTTATCGGTTTTTATAGTATGAATATTATAAGAATTGCAATCAAATTTTTTATATTCCATAAAACACCTCTAGATTTATTATAGCACAAATAATAATATTTATGAGTTCAATACCCATAAAACTTATTTTATATCATTATATTGTTTAATTAAATATTCATCGGTCATTCCAGCAATGTAATCAATGACTATTCGTTCGTTACTATTATTTTTATATTCATCCGACATATTAGCTAAATAACTTTGATAAATTGACGAATCATAATTATTATTATTTAAATCATTTAAATATTTTTGAAAAACTTTATTAAAAACTATTCTTAAATAATCCATTTTTTCTTTTGGCGTAGCTTTAGCATAAATATTTTGATAATTAAAATCTTTTAATTTGACTATTGCAGTATAAATTTGAGGACTTAATTCTATATAATTTTTATCGTAACTATTATTTATAATATCAGTAATTATAGTATTAATAATGGTGCGATTATCTATTCCTAAGACATTTACTATTTCTAACGGAATATCTTCTTTTTTAATAATTCCAAGTCTAATTCCATCTTCTACATCTTTTCCCAAATAGGCTATCATATCGCTGATTCGAACTATACAGCCTTCTAATGTCATTGGTTTTAAAGAAGTTAAAATTTCTTCATTATGATAAGATAAATGATATTCTTCTAAAAATTGTTCTTTGGTCTTATCACAAGGAATATATTTTCCTAAAGGAAATTCACCATTATGGCACATAATCGCATCTAATACGGGAATAGTTATATTCAATCCTTGACCATAATTTTCAATATTCATTAAAAGTCTTACACTTTGAATATTATGGTTAAAATATCCTTCGTTATGATTTAGACTAATTTCATTTAAAATTGCTTCGCCAGCATGACCAAAAGGGGTATGACCTAAATCATGGCCAAGAGAAGCCGCTTCAATTAAATCTTCATTTAAATTTAAAGCTCTTCCTATTGTTCTTCCAATTTTACTCACAAATTGAACATGAGTCATTCTTCGGCTTAAATGATCATTTCCTCCATGAGTAAATACTTGAGTTTTATCCATATATCTTGTATAAGCTAAAGAATATAAAATTCGATCTATATCTCTATAATAAGTCGGCCTAATATCTTCGGGCTCTTTTTTCAAACGGATACCTTCTTCATAAGAAGCGGCCAATTTATTTAAACCTTTTATTTTCATATTTTCAGAAATAACTTTTTTATTAATTATTTTTTGCATATTATTACCTCTAATTAAATTCTAATATAATTTGTTCATCTTTTCAAATAAAAATCCACGCCTAAAAGACGTGGTATTTCGCTAAGGCCTATAAGGCCGGTTACTGGCGGCCTCCATTTGGA
>CANRDE010000027.1 GCA_947629325.1 uncultured Bacilli bacterium | reverse complement strand
AAACACACTTCTTATAATCTTGGAAAGTTTTCTGAGTTGAAAGCCAATTTTTGTGTTAATTAAAGGTATTAATAATCATATGAAAGCATAAAAAAAGAACTAAACTTAGTTCTCTTCAAAATACATTTACCAGTAGTTTTGGTTATTACCAAAACTACTTGACATTTAATCAATATATTATAAATCGCTTTAAAAGCGAACACTTGTTCTGGCAGGGGATGAGAGAATCGAACTCCCAACTAAAGTTTTGGAGACTCCTATTATACCATTTAACTAATCCCCTAAGCTCAAATGTCAATACGAATTAATTATAACATAATTATTTTTAAAATACTAGCATAAGATAAAATAGGTGATTTAAATGCTTATAAGCTATACTACTAAAGAAATGGATTTACTAGCTAGAATAATGAGAGCCGAAGCTTTAAATGAAGGCGATTTGGGTATGCTAATGGTGGGAAATGTAGTAGTGAATAGGGTTGTGGCTAATTGTTATACTTTTACGGATGTAGATTCTTTAACCGATGCGATTTATCAAAAAAATCAATTTTCCGGTATAAATAGTTCTTTATTTCAAGCTAGCCCTACAACAGCCGAGAAAAGATTAGCCGAGAGAATTTTAAGAGGAGAATATTATTATCCCGCAACGCATGCTTTATGGTTTTATGCTCCAGGTTCTAGTAGTTGTAAGTCTACTTGGTATAATCAACCCTTAGCAGGAAAATATAAAAATCATTGTTTTTATAAACCGGATCCAGGAGTGTGTAACGAATTATATTAATAAATAATAATTTGTTAATAAATCATATTTTAATTTGCTTAATGCCATAGTTTCAATTTTTTTTAATTTAGTGTAATTAATATTAAGTAATTGACTTATTTTTAAATAACTAAAATTTCGATAATACAATAATAATATAAATTTCTTTTCTAAATAATCTAATTTATTAATAGCTAAAAATATTATTTCGTGTCTTTCTTTTAATATGAGAACATTTAAAATATCTTTAGTGATAACTTTATCATAATGATAATCTTGCAATTCACAATTTCTATTATAATAATTTCTTTTTGTTCTATAAATATTTCTTACAACATTATAAGCTATTTTTTTAATATATAAATGAGCTGAATTAATTTTTTCTCTATTAAATTTTAAAGAAAATATTTTTAAGGTATTATTTACAGCGTCTTCTATTTCTAAGTCATCTAAAGGATAACCACCAACTTTTTGTATATAATTTAATACAAAATAATAGTAATTTTTATAATCATCTTCTACTTTCATATCTACCACTAAATACATTATATATAGTATTGCCAAAAATTTAAATAGAAGATATAATACCTAGCCAAGGAGTGGGGAAATGAAAAAGAAGAAAAAGTTAGAAGAAATTAAAAAGACTAAAGAAAGAAAACCAATAATGGGAAAAATAGTTATTGCTATAGAATTATTAATTGGTATTATAGGACTTTATTTTAACATTTTAATTCGTAATGATACGGCAGAATTAAGTAAGCTAACTGATAAACCCTTATATTATACAATTAATTTGTATCCTAATGAAGATACGAGTAAAGCGGAAATTAGTGATAAATATTTAAGTGCTGATTTAACACTAGTAGTAGATGATTTTGAGATTAAGAAAAATAATTTTTTAAATGTTAACTATAATGCTACTTTTACAAAAATAAAATATTTTATGGTATATGATTATTCTTTAAAAGATAAACAATACAAATATATGCGTTATACACTGGACGATAGAAGCATGGCTAAATTTAGATTAGAAGACGAATATGAAGTCTTGCCGACCAAACTTAATTATTCTTTTACTCCTAATAAAGAATATTTGTATATTTTAATTTATACAGAAACTAGTACCCAAAAGAATTTAGATTTAATTTTCTTTAAATATCATGATTCAGATAAAACTTTTACTTTGGATACAATTTTTGATGATGGAAAAGAAAAAATTGATATTAAAAGAATTGAATACGATACTTTAATTTGTAAAGAATATTTTGTTGATTTATGGCAAGAATCCAAAACGTCAAAAGATGATATAGAATTTATGTTTGATGTTTATGAAGATTTAAGAGATAAAATTATTTTTTAAATAAAAAAAGTATGATATAATGACTTTTGCAAGGAGTGAGATAAATATGAAAGTATTAAAAAAGAATTTACCAAAAGGAGTAAAAAAGAAATTTGCTCGTTATAAAGGGGTAAAAGTAAAATTAGTACCTATGTCTAAAAAAAGCAAATAGAAAAAAAAGGAATTTAATTTTATAATATAATTCCTTTTTTTATTCAAAAAATTTGTCAATTCTAGTATTTAAAACAACTGATATTTTGTATAAAGTATCTATTGAACAACCTATTTCGCCTTTTTTAAATTCTAATCTTCTTGTAAAATCATAGGATTTACCAATATCTAATGCTAATTGTTCTTGAGTAATTCCGGCTTTTAGACGATACTTTTTTATGTTTTGGGAAATTTTTTCCTTAATATTTTTGTCAAAGTTATAATCTCTTTTAAATGTTGTCATTTGCTCACCAATTAAATTTTGACAATTATTATTTAATTTGTCCGGTAACTAATATGTCCCCTAATGCTGATGATTTGAAATCCTAATAATTGTGTGATATATTTATTTTAAGTTTTATAGGGTGGCTGTATGGAATTAAAAAATATAAAAGGCATAGGTATTCAAATCGAACATAAATTAAATTCTTTAAATATATACAATGTTGAAGATTTATTAAATTTTTATCCTTATAAATATAACTTTATAAATTTACAAAATATTGAAAATGTTGAAGATGATAGCAATGTCATGATAAAAGCCATAGTTGTTGAAAGTGCTAAAGTTCAATACATTAAAAGAAATTTTAATCGTTTAGTTTTCAAAGCTTTAGCAAATGAAACGCTTCTATCTGTCACAATTTTTAATCGTGCTTTTTTAAAAGCTAATTTAACTATAGGAAAACCAGTTGTTTTAGTAGGAAAGTATCATAGTTTAAAAAAGCAATTTGTGGCTAGTGATATTAAATTTAATATTGATAATAATAGAATTGAACCAGTATATCATTTAGTAGAGGGCCTTACTAATAATAATTTAATCAAAATTATGGCGGAAGCTTTAACTTATGATTGTGTAAGAGATACTATTCCTCAAATTTATAAAGAAAAATATCATTTTGATGATAAAAAAATGGCTTTAAAATTAATTCATCAACCCCAATCAGAGGCTGATATTAGGAAAGCATCAGCCCAACTTAAATATGAAGAATTATTTGTTTTTATGTTTAAAATAAACTATTTACGAAAAATTAACAATAAGGCTCTGGGAATAATGAGAAAAGTTAAACCAAAGTGTAAAAATGATTTTTTAACCAAATTACCTTTTTGTTTAACTAGCGATCAATTAACAGCAATGGATAATATATATGAAGATTTAACTAAAGAAAATAGAATGAATCGTTTAATTTTAGGTGATGTTGGCAGCGGTAAGACTATTGTTTCAACATTTGCAATGTACATAAATTTTCTAAGTGGTTATCAAAGCGCTTTAATGGCTCCTACTGAAATATTAGCAGAGCAACATTACAAAAGTATTAAACCTTTATTGGAAAAATTTGAAATGAATGTATCCTTGTTAACTGGCTCTATGAAAAAAAGGGAAAAAAAGTTAATTTTGGATTCTTTAAAATCAGGGAAAATAGATTTAATTATAGGAACACATGCTTTATTAAGTGAAGGAGTAGAGTTTAAAAATCTTGGCTTAGTAGTTACTGATGAGCAGCATCGGTTTGGAGTTGATCAAAGAAATAAATTGAGAGATAAAGGAAATGTTCCAGATGTTTTATATTTGTCAGCAACGCCAATTCCTAGAACTTATGCATTAACAATATATGGCGATTTAGATTTATCTATTATAAAAACCAAGCCTAAAGGAAGAAGAGAAATTATAACGGAAGTTAAAAAGGAAACAGAAATTAAGGATGTTTTATATAAAATGTTAGAAGAATTAAAATTAGGACATCAGATATATGTTGTTTCCCCTTTAATTGAAAATAATGAAGAGGGAGATTTAAAAAGCGTTGTGGCATTACAAGAAAAATTAAATTTGGCATTTAATAATAAAGTTACAATAGGTCTTTTACATGGTAAATTGAAAGCTAATGAAAAAGAACAAATAATGCAAGATTTTAAAAATAATAAGATTAAAATTTTAATTTCTACTACAGTGATTGAAGTAGGAATAGATGTTCCTAATTCCACTATAATTGTTATATATAATGCCGAAAGATTTGGGTTAGCCACATTACACCAATTAAGAGGAAGAGTTGGTCGGAATGATTTACAAAGTTATTGTTATTTGATAAGTAATAAAGATGTAAAACGATTAAAAGTATTGGAAGAGAGTAACGATGGCTTTTATATTAGTGAAAAAGATTTTGAAATGAGGGGTCAAGGCGATTTATTTGGGGTTAGGCAAAGTGGAGAATTAAATTTTAAGATTGCCAACTTGAAAGATGATTATGATATTTTATTAAAAGCTAAAGATGATTCTAAAGAATACATTGATGAAAATAAATATTTAGAGGATAAAAATTATCAGGAAATTGTCAGTAGCATAACATTTATAAATTAAAAATTGTTAATTTTGTGTATTACTTAATTGACAAAAAATTATTAATATAATATTATTAATATAGCATGATAGATGTCATGCTATAATGATAGCTCTTACGATTTCAAAGGTGAGAGTGAATCAACCAAAACCCCCTGAAGAGTCAGCGAAAGCTGGCTCATTTTTGTTTTTTACTTGAA
>CANRDE010000026.1 GCA_947629325.1 uncultured Bacilli bacterium | reverse complement strand
GAAGATGGCAGTTATACGAGAACGATATCAAGAGAAGAAGATATGAAGATAATAGCCAAAGACAGAGAAAGATATGCAGAAGAAAAAGGAATTGAAAAAGGCAGAAAAGAAGGCAGAAATCTTGGAATAAAAGAAGGAAAAAACATCGGCATCAAAGAAGGTAAAAATCTTGGAATAAAAGAAGAAAAAGAAATTATTGCCAAAAGTTTACTTAAAAAAGGAATGACCATAAAAGAAATAGCTGAGATAACTGAATTAAGTGAAAAAGAAATAGAAAAAATAAAATCGATAATATAAGTTAAAAAGTCAATTATTAAAATTAATAAGGGAAGTGAAAGAAAAGATGTATATATTAAATGAAGATGGCAGTTATACGAGAACGATATCAAGAGAAGAAGATATGAAAATAATAGCCAAAGACAGAGAAAGATATGCAGAAGAAAAAGGAATTGAAAAAGGCATCAAAGAAGAAAAAGAAAACATTGCCAAAAGTTTACTTAAAAAAGGAATGACCATAAAAGAAATAGCTGAGATAACTGAATTAAGTGAAAAAGAAATAGAAAAGCTTTAAAAGCAAACATTATTTTTAGTAGACTGAAGTTAAAATTTAGATTATAATTAATTAGGAAAAGAGGCAAAGCATGAAATTAAAAAATAGTTATTTTTATACTTTAAGAGAAGATGCTAAAGATGAAGAAAGTAAAAGTGGCAATCTTCTAGTTAGAGCTGGAATGATAAAAAAAGTTGGTTCCGGTATTTATATGTATTTGCCGATGGGACTTAAATTACTAGATAACATTAAAAAAATTGTTAAAGAAGAAATGGATGCTACAGGAGCCCAAGAAATATTAATGCCTAGTTTAATTCCTAGTGAATATTATGAAAAGTGTGGGCGAATAGAGCTCCTTGGTAAAAGTATGTTTCAGTTGAATGATCGTTTTGATAAACCCTATGTTTTAGGTCCAACTCATGAAGAATTATTTACTATTGCCGCTAAAAATGTGGTAAAAAGTTATAAAGATTTACCTTTTACAATTTATCAACAAGCGGATAAATTTCGAGATGAACCCAGACCAAGATTTGGCTTAATTAGAGTTAGAGAATTTATTATGAAAGATGCTTATTCTTTTGATCGGGATGAAGAAGGATTAGAAAAATCTTATCAAACCATGCGAACATGCTATAACAAAATCTTTGATCGGCTAGGTATAAATTATAAAATTGTTAAAGCTGATACAGGAGTTATGGGAGGTTCTTTATCAGAAGAATATCAAGCCGTAACTGAAGTAGGCGAGGATGTTTTAGTTCTATGTGACAAATGTAATTATGCTTCTAATCTAGAAGTCTCAGAAGTTATATCAAATTTAAAGAGTAATGAGGAAGAACAAAAATTAGAATTAGTTCCTACTCCTCATGTAGAAACAATAGAAGATGTTTGTAAATATTTAAAAGTTAGTTCGGAAAAAGCCATTAAAGCTTTGCTTATGAATATTAACAATGAATTAGTAGCTTTCTTTATAAGAGGCGATAGAGAATTAAATCAAGTCAAGGCTTGCAAATTACTAGGTGTTAATGAAATAAATTTTGCTAATGATGAACTAATTGCTACTAGCAATGCAGTCCCAGGATATACTGGTCCGATTGCTTTAAATTGTAAAATAGTAATTGACCGGGAAATTTTAAACATGAAAAACTTTGTTTGTGGCGGCAATAAAGAAGGTTACCATTATCTTAATGCTAATCTAAAAGATTTTAAATATGATTTAGTTGGGGATATAGTTAATGTTAAAGAAAATGATATATGTCCAATTTGTGGAGGAAAATTATATTTTAAAAAAGGAATAGAAATAGGTAATATATTTAAGTTAGGTACTAAATATTCTTCCAAATTAGGATTAACATATTTGGATGAGAACAATAAAGAAATGCCAGTAGTAATGGGATGTTATGGCCTTGGGGTAGGAAGAATTCTAGCTAGTATAATTGAACAAAATAATGATGCTAATGGAATTATTTTTCCAGTTAATATTGCACCTTATAAAATAAGTATTGTATTAATAGACACTAAAGATGAAAATCAAGTAGAAGCTGCATCTAAAATTTATGAATCATTAACAAATTTAGGATATGATGTTTTGTTAGATGATCGGGATGAAAGGCCCGGCATTAAATTTAAAGATATGGATTTAATTGGGATTCCTTTAAGAATTACGGTTGGCAAAAAGGTCCAAGAGGGCTTAGTAGAAGTAAAAGAAAGAAATAAAGAAAATTATACAGAAATTCCAATTACTAATATAATTGATTATGTTCAACAATATATTAACAAAAATATAAAATAGAAGATATTCTAACTAAAGTTAGAATATCTTTTTTGTAGACATAAAATAAATAATGTGATAATATATTCATATATGAACACTTATTCATATAGAAGAGGTTTAAAAATGAATTTATTAGATGAAGATAAAACTATTGATATAGCAGAATTATTTAAAATATTTGGCGATTCAACCCGAGTTAAAATAATAAATGTTTTATTAGATAAAGAATTATGTGTTTGTGACATAGCTAAGGCTATTAATGTTAGTCAGTCGGCAGTATCGCATCAATTAAGAATTTTAAAAGCCGCCAAGTTAGTAAAGTTTCGAAAGGTTGGCAATTGCATATTTTATGCTTTAAGTGACGATCATGTCAAAAAAATATTTAAGTTGGGATGTGAACACATAAATGAATTATAAATATAAATTTAAATTAAGTGGCCTAGATTGTGCCAATTGTGCTAGACGAATTGAAACTGCTTTAAATGAGAATGAAAAAATAATAAAAGGGACAGTAAACTTTGCTAAATTAACAATAACAATTGAAACTCCTCTACAAGATAATGTTAAACAATTAGTACAAAAAATAGTTAATTCCATAGAGCCTAATATTAAAGTATTAGATGAAAAAGAAGAAATAAAAAATAATATTAAATTTGATATTGGGCGTTTAATAATTGGAATTATATTGTTTATTATCTCCTTAATTATTAAAAACAATATTATTCATGAAATTTTAATAATTGCCGCATATTTAATTTTATTATTTCGCGTTCTTAAAAAAGCCATTTTTATGTTAATTAAAAGCTTTAGCATTGATGAAAATTTATTAATAACTATATCTTGTGTAGGAGCTTATTTCACCAATAATATCCATGAAGGATTAATGGTAATATTACTTTATGAAATAGGCAAAATTTTAGAAAGTTTAGCCGTCAATAACTCTCGTAAATCAATTAGCGAATTAATGAATATTAAACCCGAATATGCTAACTTAAAATTTAATGATAAACTTTATAAAGTTAAACCGGAATTAGTTAAATTAAATAGTCTAATAGTAGTAAAACAAGGAGAAAAAGTGCCTTTAGATGGAATAGTAGTAGAAGGCACTTGTAAATTAGATAAAAGGGCCTTAACCGGTGAATCTAATTTAGTTACTGTTAAAGAAAATGAGGCTGTTCTTTCTGGCTCAATTAATACTTCAGGAGTTATAACCGTTAAGGTAACAGAACTTTACGAAAATAGTACAGTGTCCCAAATTTTAAATTTAGTAGAAAATGCTTCGGATAAAAAGGCTAAAACCGAAAATTTTGTTTCTAAAGCGGCTAAAATTTATACTCCTATTATTTTATTATTAGCTATTCTCATAATCATATTTTTACCTTTATTTTCTTCTATAACTTTTAGCGATGCTATATATCGGGCCTTAGTATTTCTAGTTGTATCATGTCCTTGTGCCATAGCAATATCTGTTCCTTTATCTTATTTTTCTGGTATTGGAGCCTCTTCTAAAAAGGGCATTCTTATAAAAGGAAGCAACTATTTAGAAGCCGCAGCATCTATAAAAGAAATAATCTTTGATAAAACGGGAACAATAACTACTGGTAATTTTCATGATTACGCTTTAACTATCCTTGATCAAAAATATTCGCAAGAGGAGATTATAAAATATTATATTAGTGGGGAAATGCTTTCTAATCATCCAATTGCGCATTCAATTCTTAATTTATTTGAAAACAAAAAGCCTTTTAAAATATCCAACTTTGAAGAAATACCAGGGAAGGGAATAGATTATACCTATCGTAAACAATATATTAAAATTGGTTCGGCTAATTTTTGTGATAGTAAAGATTTAACCAATGCAATTTATTTAAATATTAATAATAAGTTAGTGGCGAAATTGTTAATAACTGATGGAATAAAAGAAAATGCCCAAGAAACAATTGCTATTTTAAAAAAATTAGGGCTTAATGTTAAAATGTTTACAGGTGATGAAAAAAATATTGCTTTAAATATTGCTAAAAAAGTAGGAATAGAAAATATAGAGTATGAATTATTGCCCAAAGATAAGTTTGAACTTTTAGAAAATGAAATCAAAAAATATAAGGGAAATGTGGCTTTCGTAGGAGATGGTATTAATGATGCACCCGCTTTAAGAATTGCCAAAATAGGAATATCAATGGGAAGTATAGGAAGTGAAGCCGCAATTGAGGCTTCTGATGTAGTCATTATGAATGATAATTTAGATAGTCTTATTGCCCTTATTAAAATATCTAAGAAAACGAATAAAATAATTAAACAAAATTTAGTATTTTCTATTGGTATAAAAGTATTGATATTATTATTAAGTACTTTAGGATTAGCTTCCATGTGGATGGCAGTATTTGCTGATACTGGTGTAACTTTACTAACCATACTAAATACAACTAGAATATTAAAAGATAATAAAAGAGAAAAATAATGATATGAACCCCGTTTCTTGGACATAGAAGCGAGGTTTTTATATGAGTAAATTAAGATATGAAGATAAAATTAAT
>CANRDE010000025.1 GCA_947629325.1 uncultured Bacilli bacterium | reverse complement strand
AAAGGGATATCAATATATAGGACTAGATTTTTCAGAAGAAATGAAAAATAATGCGTATAAAATTCATGGAGAATTTCCGTATATTGTAGATGATATGATTAACTTAAAAAAACATTTTGCTAATGATTCAGTAGATGCAGTCTTTGCTGTCTACTCCTTATTTCATTTGCCTTATGATGATTTAAAAAATCTTTTTTCTGATATATATAATGTTTTAAAACCAAATGGTATATTTCTTTTTATTTATCAAATAGGTAGTGGAGAAGAAATGGTTGATGAACCTTACTTAAAAGAAATGGGAAAAAATGTTTTGCATATGCATTATCAATCAAATAAAGATATTCAAAATCTATTAAGTTTATTTCCTTTTGAAGAGTTATTTCGAAAAGAAAAAATTGAAACTTCTGATATGGCAATTAATTCAAATTCTATTGTTACTGTATTCACTTTAGTTAAAAAAATAAAATAAATAATCATCTCAAATGTCTCTTAAAATATGAGATTTTATGATAAAATATTGCAAAGAGGAGATAAATGCTTATAAGTTTTTATATGTAGTTACATAAGCATTAGATAATTATAATTGGGATAAGCAAAAACATATTGTTATGATAAAAATTTTGAAGATTTAAAAAAGAAATTTTAATAAAGAATAAATATGGGTTTGCAGTAAAATATAGGGAGGTAAATAGAATTATGGATATTAAAGAAAAAGCAAAAATGTTTGCAATACAAGCTCATATGGGACAAGTTAGAAAAAGTGAACCCGATAAACCAATGATAATTCATCCAATTGGAGTTGGGCAACTTTTGGAATCATTTGGCTATGATGATAATGTTGTAGCAGCAGGTTATTTACATGATGTTGTAGAAGATACAAAATATACTATTGAGGATATTGAAAAAGAATTTGGTAAGGATATTGCTAACTTAGTAATGGGTGCTTCTGAACCTGATAAATCGTTATCTTGGGAAGATAGAAAAAGACATACAATTGAAGAAACAAAAAAACTTCCTCTTAGAAATAAATTAGTTATATGTGCTGATAAAATTAATAATTTAGAAGATTTATTTTTAAAATTTGAAAAAAGTGGTAATAGAGACTTTAGTGCTTTTAAAAGAGGAGAAAAATCCCAAGAATGGTACTATACAAGTATTTATGAAAGTTTAATATCAGGAGAAGATAAAGAGTTACCTATATTTGAAAGATTAAAAGATATTTTAGATAAAGTATTTTATAAAAAAGAAAATTTATTTTTAAGAGATACAATCTTTGTAGATAACAAAGATTACTATGCAAAATTAAGGAAATTACATGCCGGTAAGATTGAATTACAAAGGCTTAAATCATTAGTAACACTTCCTAAACCTTTTGTTATTGAATTTAGTGGAACTCCTAGAACAGGAAAAACTACGACAATAAATAATTTGTATGATTTCTTTAAAAAAGGCGGTTTTGATGTTTCTTTAATTGAGGAATTTACAACATCAAAATATTATAAAGAAAATTTAAAAAGTAAGTTTGATAAAATGGGTTTAGCCGATGGAAATATTGCAATTGTTGATGAGGTATATAAACAATTAAAGTCAGCTCTTGCTTCTGGAAAAGAAATTATTTTGATTGATAGATCTATAAATGATAGACAAATATGGAATTATAGAAGATTTGTTCGTGGTGATATGCCAAAAGAACAATATTTAATGGCCAGAGATAAATATTCACAAATTTCAAAAGAGTTAATAGATTTTTTGATAATTACTTATGCTGATTCATTAATTTCTTTAAGAAGAGATTACACTTCTAGTTTAGCTTTAGAACAAAGGTCGTTCTTAAATCAAGAAAATATTGATGAATATAATAATTGTTTAAATTCATTACAAGGTTTATTTGCAGATAGTGTTGATTCTTATTTATTATTAGATACTTCTAATATGAGTATGAATGATGTTTCTATTGAGGCAGCTTCCCAAATTCTTCCTGTTATTAGAAAACGATATATAAAAGCTTTTCAACAAAAGTATAGTTTAAAATAATAACTGAGATTTTAGATAGAGCAATTTCTTGCTCAGATTAAATCTATAATTTTTAAATATAATTTAAGAGAGAAAAATATTAATATTTTATAAGGAGGAGACAATGTTAAGTTATAAAGATATATTAAATAATGAGTATATTAAAAATGAATATAAGAAAATAGATGAAATTAATCCCTATGCTTTTAGTCATGGATTACAACATATTAACAATGTCTGTGAAATAATAAACAACTTATGTGATATATTAAAAATTGATAAAGAGATGAGAGATGCTTTGCTTATTGCCGGTGCTAGTCATGATGTTGGCCAATATGAAAGTAGAGATAATCATGGATTAAAAGCTAAAATGATTATACAAGAATTATTCGATAATGAGTTAAAAGAAAATAAATATTACAGCGATATTTTATATAGCATTGAAGTACATGATAAAAAGAATGATAAAGAGGATTCTCTCTTTGCTTTATTATTAAAGTGTGCTGATTCCTTAGATTTTTCCAAAAAAAGATTGGAACCCAATCATAGTGATTTGTCTTTATATAGGCCATGGGAAGATATCGAAGATGTTATAATTAGTGTGAGTGATAATGAATTTATTATCAATATAATATCCAATGGTAATAAGACATTTAAAAATAATTTCATAAAAGAAAAATTCACTAGAAAAATAATTTCATCTGTTAAAAATCTCGCTAAAAAATTAAAGTTGATACCAATTATTAAAATAGATGATTCTCCTTTAAACTTAGATAATTATATAATAATTCATGGTAGTTTTGGATCAAAAGATGGAAATTGGTTTCCATGGTTAAAAGAAAAATTAGAAGAAAAGAATTTAATTGTGGATGTTCCCCAAATGCCTATTGGAGTAGGTATCCAATGTTTTGAAAGTTGGTCTAAAGTTTTAGACAAAATAAAAGTAGATGATAATACTACAATTATTGCTCACTCAATTGCACCTATCTTTGTTTGTAAGTATTTGATAACCAATAAAATAAAGGTTAAAAGATTAATATTTGTCTGTGGTTTTAATAATTATCTTGGTATAAATGAAGAATTTGATGCAGTAAATAAACCCATGTTTATAAATAATTTAGAAGAAATAAAAAAATATTGTAATGATATAATTTGCTATTATTCAGATAATGATCCCTATGTAAAATATGAAGTTGAAAAAGACTTTGCCTATGCTGTTACAAATAAACAATATGTTATTCATAATGGTGGGCATATAAATAGTGAAAGCGGATATACAAAGTTTGAAGATATACTAAGAATTTTATAATGAAAAAAATTAGTATATTTAGAAAAAGTAAAATCCGCTTAACAAATAATTACAGATAAAGATTCAAATAATAATTCATTAATAAATAAATTCGGTAATATTAGTAAATAAGATACTAATAATAATCTTTTTATCTTGAATAGTTATTGCCACTTCCTAGCATTATATTATTAGGTATAGTATCGCCATCAATATATCCCATATCTTTTGCTTTTTTTTGAATTAAATCAAACGCTCTGTCAATTTCAAAATAAGAAATGCCTTTACCAGCTATCGGGCCATATATTGCAATCCCATATTCACTTGTCATATTTGGATTCCAATATGGATTCATCCCCTTGCCAAACTCAATTTCATATGATTTTAATAATTGTTCAAAGTTAGGTAAAGAATCTAATACTTTTTGCAATTCTTCGCCTTTCAATGTTCCGTCTCTCAATCCGGTAATATCGCCAAAACTTGATTTGCTATTTAACACATTTTCAAATGGGATCAAATAAATTCTATTTTTTCCTTTGCAAAAATTATTTGCTAATCTTTTTGCTCTAGCTAATGCTTCATTTTTTCTTTCTAAAGGAAAACCTTCAAATTGAGAAATTTGATGATTTAAAACTCTACAATAAAAGTCTGCTTCACTTTCACCAACAATCGGTTGAATTGGCAAACTATGAGTAGGAGGGCATTGAAAAACATCTTCAAAAATACCAGCTGGAAAAGTTTGCATACCATAATTAAATTCAATTGTCCCTAAAAGGTTCACATATAATGTTGATAAATTATTATCTGAGTAATTAATTTTTTTTCCAAAACAGGAAGCAATATATTTTGCATCTTCAATATCTTGATCAGAAAGTTTTAAATTTGATAACCCATTTTCATCTGCTTGACTATTAAAATAACAGCTCAAACCACTTGCCAAAAAAGGCATTGGTTGCGATAAATTGTATTCTTGCAATAACATAAGCATTTCATAATAATCATTTTTATCATATAATTGTTGTAATTGTGCGTTTGGTTTCACCGCGGCATTTAACGACTTTAAATAATTTGAAATAATTGTCTTTATATAATTCATATTCACCATAATATAAATCTCCCTAAAATTTTCATATTTATCTAATTGAATTATATTATACTTTTAGTTATCTTTTTTAATATTTATTGGATATTTTTTATTTGATAATTATTTTAGGGCAGCATTTATATAGTTGGCAAATATAAAAATAATATTTTGTTTTTGACAAAATAATTAACCCCTAGAATTTTTTGATTTAATAAAAAATCATCTCTATAAATATATTTTAATGTTCGAAAAGTTCGGACAGGCTTATATTCGAAAGATTGTACTTCCAAGATTGATTAAATCAACTAAATAAATTATATAGAAATCTTTATGAAAAGGCTGATTAAATGTTTGAGAGTTTGAAAAAATTGCGAATTAATCTAGATATGGTATAATTTAGACTAGAGGAGTAGATAAAATGGATAATGACAGATATGATTTATTAGGATATGCTTTCTTAGGCAGAGTATATCCAAATTGGCATTTAAGTGTTGGGGTAATGCATACTGCTTTACCAAGTGATACTCCCAATGAAAAAATAGCTAAATATCTGGAAAGATTAGCACGTGTAATAAAAAAGGCCTTTAAGAAAGATCATCATAGGGCTATGATAAAAGAACTTTATTACCGTATGTATGTGATAAAGCCAGAGGATATACCGGAAACATACTTTGAATTACAAAAGAGAATAGCTTTAGAACGAGGAATGGGACATTTAGAATATACTGAAAAGGAGAAAAACGAAGAGATAGAGCACATAATAAGTGAACAGAAAGAAAGTCTTGACAATTGGCTAGAATATTTTGTAAGTTCAGATACAGATAATTATCCTCTATGGTTTAAATGTTATGCATTTCTAGGGATGGTAAAGTTAGGAGCGTTTGATAAAGCAAAAGGCAGTTTTAGCAGAAGAACGGCTAGTACAGTAAAACCATTTATTGAATTAGATAGAGAAGCTTTAGCTTTTATATATGATTACGTAAAACAATATCTAACAAAAGGTCAAATAGAAGATGAAGAATTAGAAAAATTGGTTGCTAATGGAAATTTTGGAAAGTTGTACGGATATGCATTAAAGAAGTTTGATGGAGTAAAAAAGGATATAAATAGTGATGATGGCATATGGAAGAAGTATCTGCAAGGAAGTGATCCAGAAATACTATATAATGATATACATGGTAAAGGGACAGGATGGTGTACAGCGGGAGGATTAGAAACGGCAGCCCAACATTTAAGAGGAGGAGATTTTTATGTATATTTTACAAAAGGTAGTGATGGAGAGTATAGCCAACCGAGAATAGCAATACGTAAAAAAGGCTCTAAAATAGCTGAGATAAGGGGAATAGGACCTAACCAAAACTTAGAAAGCAATATGGAAAAAGTAGTAGAAAGAAAACTGCAAGAAGAAGATTTTCCAGACCGAGATGAGTATAAACGAAAAGTAGAAGATATGCAGATGATGACATATATTTATACGAAGTGGCAAAATAAGGGTGAATTAACCAAAGAAGATTTAAGATTTTTATATGAAATAGATAGAAAAATAATGGGATTTGGTTGGAACAAAGATCCAAGAATAAAAGAAATATTAGATAGTAGAAGTAAAAGAAAAGATCTAGCCCTTATCTTTAATTGTGATGAAAAACAAATTTCTACTACTACAGAGGAAGCATTAAGTGGAGGAATTATATACCACTATGGAAATTTAAATTTAAGTTGTTTAACCACTGCCAAAGGTTTAAAATTACCAGAACATGTTGGAGGAAGTTTATATTTAAACAGATTAACCACAGCCGAAGGATTAGAATTACCAAAATATGTTGAAGGAATTTTAGATTTAAGGGGTTTAACTACTGCCAAAGGTTTAAAATTACCCGAACATATTGGAGGAAGTTTAGATTTAAGTGGTTTAACCACTGCCAAAGGATTAGAATTACCAGAACATGTTGGAGGAGATTTAGATTTAGGAAGTTTAACTACTACCAAAGGTTTAAAATTACCAAAACATATTGGAGGAGGCTTAAATTTAGGTTGTTTAACCACTGCCGAAGGCTTAAAATTTCCAGAACATATTGGAGGCAATTTATATTTAGATGGTTTGACTACAGCCGAAGGATTACATTTACCAGAACATGTTGAAGGAAGTTTATCTTTAGACAACTTAACTGTCGCCAAAGGTTTAAAATTACCAAAACATATTGGAGGGCATTTATATTTAACCAGATTAATTACTGCCGAAGGATTAGAATTACCAGAACATATTACAGACAGTTTATTTTTGTCTTGCTTACCTTCTTTTGAAGGGGCAATATTACCACATACTAAAGAAGGAAGAGAATTACTTTTAAAAGCGGTGAAATCTGGTTCTCCAAAGTTAGTTATTTCACTAGAACAAGAATATAACAAGAATCCTATTGAAGAACAAAATCAAACTTTAGATGAAAGTGGGAAAAAACTCAAGGCACGATTATCTGTTCTAAGAAGTATGCTTGATAAAATTCGTGGTAAGGCAGGCCCTAAAGATGGAGAGAATAAACCAACAGATCTAGGTAAAGGGGTAAGAAGATAAAAAATAAAGATTTGAATGTATTGGGGGAACAAATTTTAAAATTTATCCTTGAAGGATAAAAAATTAGTTCTAATGAATAAAGATAAAGAATTAATAAAAATGATTTTTACAATTGGCAAAAAGGATAACAAACAAATAAATTTATTATATAATAAAGATATATTAGAAAATGCAATAGTTCAATTATTAGCTGAAAACTGATTAGTTATTTTATAAAAACCAGTAACGTCAAAAAAATAGGAATGGGATGGAACCAAACGGAGACTAAAACTCTTATTTCATAAGAATTTTTCTCCGTTTTTTGGGGCAAAAAACTAACATTTCTGTTAGAATTTATTACTCTCGAAATCTCAAAAGTTCGAGTTTTCTATCAGTTTTGAACGATTGTGGAAGATATCTACAACTTTTGCTCATAACGATTTATATATAGTAAAGCAATCAATTTTATTTTAACTTATATTAAGTCTCTTCAGTTAACAATCTTAAAAATTTTTGACTTTCTCATTTAATAATGATAGAGTAATTATTAGATAAAGAAGACAAATGGAGGTGTTAAAGATGGATTTAAACGAAGCTAGTACATTTTCTTTAGCTTCAGGTAAGAATTTACATTATGTAGTTTTGCAAGTAACATTAAAAGAAAAATTTTTTGGAACAGGCTCAGGAAATTTAACAGAATTAGAAGATGTCATTAATAATCAAGCTCAAAAAGGTTATCGCTTGCATACAATTACGACATCCAATGGTGGTAGTAAAGGTTTGATGGGTGGCGATCGTATTCAAGCAACATTAGTTTTTGAAAAAATTTCT
>CANRDE010000024.1 GCA_947629325.1 uncultured Bacilli bacterium | reverse complement strand
GCCGGGTGGTGGGCTCTTTTATTATATCAAAAAACCACACCTTTTTGTGGTGCGGTTCAAATTTCAATTTAGGAAAAGAAGGCACTGCCTTCTTTTTTAGTTTTTAAAAATTTTTTTCAGAATAACTATGAGAATAGTTAATCTTTTCCATAAATTCTACATAATCTAAATAAATCATTCTAATAAGATACCAATTACCATTGTTAGGATCACTCATAATTAAATGATCTCTGCCAGCCTCTTCTATGATGCCAGTATATATTTTATTTTGCCATTCACTACTATCAGGATAAGACACATATGCATTAACTCTTTTTCCTTTATTTAATCTTAAAATGTTTTCAATATAACTTTGTTCCATAGGTAAAGATGTTTGGCTAGATATATTTCCTGGTGGACTAGATGGAATGGAACTTTGAATTGGTATGGTATTTTGCATTGGTGCCTGATTAGTTGGAAAAGTAGGATTTTGATAATAATTTCCGTTCATATATAATTTCACCTCATTAAACTATATGAATATTTAAATTATTTATTTAATAAATTGGTAACATTTTAGCATGAACTACTAATCTTTCGGTTTTACTATAGCATGTTGATAAGGTGATAATATAATCTTCTTCTTGAATAGATGTTTTAAAATCATACAAACTTCTATTTTTAATTTTTTGAATAAATTTTATAAATTCATTATCTTTAAAGTTAATTTTTAAGTAATCATTAGTGGTCTTAATGTGATAAATACTAAATATTTGCCAATAATACGTTTGATTTAGAAAATTAGTTTCTATAATATGATTTTCTTTATTATTAAGCCAACTATCTTTTAACATATTTTTTAGAGTTCCAAACATTAAATTATCAACCCGGTTGTGGGCATAAATAATAGTGTTTTTATTTAAATTATCCATATTATTACGATAATCGATAAAAACCCAACCAGCTGCATTGGACGTTTTATCTAGCGAGTGTGATAAATAATAGTAATTATCTTCCCCTTGAACTAAAGGATAATTAATATCAGTATTTTTAATTGTTAACCATCCTATGATGTCATTATTTAAATGCTGTAACTCATCAATTTTGTTGTCTTTCTTAATCTTTTCTATTTGGGTGAAAGTTTGAGTTACTTTATAATGATTAAGATACCACATTAAAATTTTAGTAAGATTAATAATTAAAATTATAAAAATAATAAAAGTTATAATAAATACTGCAGATGTTTTTAATTTTTTTGCTTTCATATCTTAATTTTACTAAAATATTTTTTTGAATTCAATGGTTAAATAAGATTGTCATAAAAAATATAATTAGTTATAATATAGATAAGGAAGATGAAAATGAAGAATAAAAAAGAGTTAATTTTGGATGATACAAAAGAATTAATGATTACAGGAGTTTCATTTGTTTTGGGTACTTTTTGTTTAGCTCTTTGTTATAATTTATTCCTAGTCCCTAATAATCTGGTTATTGGTGGAACTTCAGGTCTATCTATTATCATTGAACATTTAACAGGATTTAGTTCTCAATTATTTATATATATTTCCTCATTTGTTTTATTAATTATTAGTTTTTTCTTTTTGGGAAAAGAGGAAACCAAAAGATCTTTAATTGGTTCGGTGCTTTATCCTATATTTATCACTTTTACTAAACCAATTTCTAAAATTTTATTACCTTATGTAGCATTTTCTGAAATTTTAGTAACAATAATACTGGCTGCTATATTAATTGGGGTAAGTAATGGCTTAATATATAAATTTGGATTTAATACAGGGGGATCAGATATTATAGTAAAACTTTTATGCAAAATTGTTCATTTCAGTGAAGGAAAAGCTGTATTAATAGTTAATTTTATAATTATTTTATTAGGGGCTTTAGTTTTTGGCATAGATAATGCTGTTTATGCTGTTATTATTTTGGTTATCGAATCTATTTTAGTTGATAAAATAATTATTGGAATTTCTGATAGTAAAAAATTTATGATTTATACTAGAGAGTCTAAAAAAATAAAGAAAATTATTGAAACTGAATTTCAAACTGGATTTACCATTTTTCCAACAGTAGGAGGTTATTCTCATATTAGAGGGGCAATGATTATGTGTGTTATTAGAAATAGAGACGTCAATTTGTTTAAAGAAAAAATATTGGATATTGATCCAACAGCCTTTTTTGTTATTAGCGATTGCTACGAAGTTCAAGGCGGTGTAAAAAGGTCAAATTTACCATTTATATAATGAGTATTTTTTGATATAATGATAATGGAGTATAAAGTATATGAAGTTTATTGAGTTAAAAAATGTTAATAAAACTTACTCAACGGGAGTAACAGCATTAGCAGATTTATCAGTAGAAATAGAAAAAGGCGAATTTGTTTTTGTAATTGGCCATACTGCCAGTGGTAAGTCAACATTTATAAAAATGTTGTATAGAGAAGAAAAACCAACTAAAGGAAGCGTAATAGTTGGTGGAGTTAATGTGGCAAAACTACGTAATGGTAGGGTATATAAGTTAAGAAGAAAAATTGGGGTAGTATTTCAAGATTTTAAATTATTACCAAAACTTACTGTATATGAAAATGTAGCTTTTGCTTTAGAGTGTTTAGGATTAAAAGCAAGTGAAATTAGGCCTAAAGTTTTAAAAGCCATAGAAATTGTTGGCTTAAAAGAAAAATTAAGAAGTTTTCCTCACCAATTATCAGGAGGAGAACAACAAAGAGTTTGTATTGCCAGAGCAATTGTAAATGAACCCAAATTATTAATTTGCGATGAACCGACCGGAAATCTTGATCCAGAAACAAGTAAAGAAATAATGAAGGTTATTGATAATATTAATAAAGATTTAAAAACTACCGTTATTATGGCTACTCATGATAAAGAAATAGTTAATAGAATGAAAAAAAGAGTTCTTTTGATAGAACATGGCATTCTAACAGGAGATTACTTGAAAGGAAGTTACAAGTCTCATGAAACCATTTAGAATAATAGGTAGAAGCATTAGAGATGCTTTTAAAAGTGTATTTCGTAATTTTAGTTTAAGTATGGCTTCAATATTATGTGCGACAATTACACTATTAGTTGTGGCAATCTCATTAATAATTGCTGGTAATGTAGAAAATGCTACAGTTAGTTTAGAAAATGAACTAAGTATAATTGTATATTTAGATAAAGATGCAACTGAAGAGGATGCAAACTTCTTAAAATCAGCAATTGAAAAAATAGATTCCGTTGAAAGTGTTACATATAAAAGTAAAGAAGAATGGAAATTAGAAATGAGTGAATATGATCCATCTTTTGGGACTATTTTTGAAAACTATGATAAAAACCCTTTATTAGATTCTTTTACTGTAACAGTAACAGATGTTAAAAAATTAGACAAAATAACTGACGAAATAAGAGAAATGGATAAAATTGATAGTGCTAATTATGGAGAAGATGCCGTTGATACAATAGTTTCTGTCTTTGATGTAGTGGAGAAAGTTACTATTGTGGTAGTTATTGCCTTAATTTTTGTTACAGCATTTTTAATAACTAATACCATTAAATTAACTATTTATTCTCGTAAAAATGAGATTGAAATAATGAGATTAGTCGGTGCTAGTAATATTGCTATTAAAATGCCATTTGTTTTTGAAGGATTTATTATTGGAATTTTAGGCTCTTTGATACCAATTATTATTACTATTTATGGCTATATAATAAGTTATGAAAAATTAAATGGTCATATTATTGCTGAGTTTATTCAATTGATTACTCCATATAATTTTGTATTTTATATTGCTTTAATAATTTTAATCTTAGGAGCTGTAATTGGTATGTTTGGTAGCTTAAGAGCAGTTAGAAAGTATTTGAAAATATGATGAAAAAAATTAAATGGGTTATAGTTATATTAATAATTATTTTAGGAATAACTGTTATAAATGTGGCAAAGGCTGCGGCAATTAAAGAAAATGATACTTTAGGCGATTTGCGAAATCAATTAAAAGAACTTCAAAAAAAACAAACCGAATCTCAAAACAAAAAGAAAAAAACGCAAAGTGAAATTGCTGCTAATAAAAGCGCAATGATTAAGGCTTCTAATGATCTAGAAGAAACGAAAGCTAAAATTGTTGAATTGAGTGCCGAAATAGAAAAGACAAATGGCGAAGTTACAGAATTAAAAAGTAAAACCGAAGAATTATTAAGAAGATATCAAAAATTGAAATCAGAAAATATTTATTTAAATTATATAACGGGCGCTTCTAGTATGACTGAATTAATAATGAGAATGGATGCAATTAGTCAGTTATCTGACGAAAATGAGGCGAAAATTGATGAATTAGAACTTCTTATTATTAGTAATGATAAATTAAATAAACAATTAGATAAATATCAAGATACTTTAAATGATAAAATAGTTGCTTATGAAGCTAGTGTAGCCGAACTAAACAATGAACTAAGTGAATTAGAATTAGGATCATTAACTATTGAGCAAGAAATTACTTCTTTAAAAGAAACTATTAAAAGTTATGAAAATTTAGGGTGTAAAGATAATCAAAAATTAACGGAGTGTGTTAATGTTGCTAATAATAGCGGGTGGTTAAAACCAGTTCCTAAAGGAAGAATTAATAGTACTTTTGGTTATAGAGCTCAACCTACTGCTACTGCTAGTTCCTATCATAGAGGTGTTGATATAGGAGTTTCGGAAGGAACTTCCGTATATGCGACCGCAGCTGGTTCAGTTGGAGCCATTGTTAGAAAATCTAGTTGTGGTGGTAACATGGTTTATATTTGGGCTTACGTTAATGGTAAACCATACACATATGTTTTTATGCATTTACTCGAAATAAAAGTTAGTGTTGGGGATAAAGTAGGTGTTAATACTATCGTTGGTATATCCGGTGGTGGCTCAACGGCCAAAAGAAATGGCGGATATGACACTTGTACTACTGGAGCTCACTTACACTATGGTCTTGCTGCTAATGGCTTTTTTGGAACAAAAGAATTACCTTTGTCAAAATTTAATTCTAATGCCATAAATCCTCCAGGCTATCCTGGTTTATATCAATGGTTTTATAGTAGATAATAACAAAGCTAGCTATTTTATTGGCTAGTTTTATTATTTGTGTTAAAATATATTAGCAAATTGTATTGGTGGTGATATAAATGACATTTACTACTTTTTTAAAAGAAGAAATCAGTAAGTTAGATAATAATGAGATTGAGGAAAGATGTATAATTGACGGTTTTTTAAGATACAATTCTATTATTTCAGATAAAATAACAATAACTTTAGAAAATGCATCTGTAACAAGATTTATTTATAAAATAATTAAAGAAATTTTTGGTATATCACCCAAAATAACAGTGCGTATTCAAAAAAGATTTAGAGTAAAACAAATATATATTTTGGAAATATTAGATAAAATAGATAAAATAAAAGAAACAATTAATTTAAAAATGAATCCAGTTTTAGATAGTGATGAAGAAAAAATTGCTTTTTTGAAAGGAGCATTCTTAGGAGTTGGTAACGTTTCTAATCCTAAAACTAGTGGCTATCACTTAGAGTTTATTTTAAATTCGCAAAAAGACGCTAAAAATATAATGCAACTTTTAAACTATTTTCATTTAAATGCTAAAACTATTAAAAGAGGTTATAAATATATAACTTATATTAAAATGAGTGAAAGTATAAGTGATTTAATAAAAATGTTTCGTGCCATAAATTCTTTATTTGAATTTGAAGATACTAGAATTTATAGAGATCATAAAAATATGGTTAATCGGCTTAATAATTGTGAACTTGCCAATCAAGAAAAAACTATTAAAAGTGGAATTACGCAATTAGAAGAAATTAAATATTTAGAGGAAAATGATTTAGTATCACTTTTAGATGATAAAATGAAAATAGTTATAGCTTATCGAAAAAAATATCCTGATGTTTCTTATCAAGAATTAGCAAATATTATAACTATGGAAACTGAATATAAAGTCGGTAAGTCAGGAATTAATCATCATTTTAGAAATCTAAAAAAAATTAAAGAAACCCATGAAAAAAGGAGAGCAAATAAAAATGGAAACTGACGTTACTATAGTTAGTATTAATTTAAACAATAAAATTTTAGAAAAGTATTCTGATTATTTTTTAGTTGAAAGAAATTTTAAAATAGAAGATTTATTAAGTAAAGATAAAATTATTTTTTATAATGCTTTAAATGGATTAAGTCTCCAAAAAATTAAGGATATTTTGGCTAGATTAAAAGAAAAGAATATTAAATATATTAATTTAACCAATGATATGGAAGAAGTTTTAGCCACCAATTATTTAATAATATATGATAAAAATAAAATCTTAATTGAAGGAAAGACTTTAGAAGTTTTAAAAGAAGAAAAAGTTTTAAAAAGAATTGGTTTAGAATTGCCATTTATAGTAGAATTATCGCACTTATTAAAAGATTATGGTTTAATAGATGAACTATACCTTGATAAAGAAAGCTTAGTGGATGAATTATGGAAATAAAAGATTTGTTAGATAAGTATGGTATTATTGGCATTATTAGTACTTATAAGAGTTCTTTTAATCAAACAGGATTAGTAAAAGATTTAAATATTAATAATATTTCGAAAGCTCTTAAAATAGTGGGCTTAGAAAGTGATATTTTAAATATGAATATAGAAGATTTAACTATAAAAGAAAAATGGAAGTTAGAATTGGCTACTAAATTAAATAACAAAATTATAATTATTGGTAATATGTCCAAATGTTTGAATTACAAAGATAAAGAATACATAAAAAAATTATTAATAAAATTACATGATAATTTTAATAAAAAAATAGTTATAATCGATAACAATATTAAATCATTTTTTGATATTGTCAAAAGAATTGTAGTATTAAAAAACAAAAAGGTAATATATGAATCGTCAGATTTTTATGATGATAATTTATATAAATATACTGAAATGCCTGAAATTATAGATTTTATAAAATATGTAAATAGAGATAAAAAAATATTAAAGGAAACGACGGATATTTATGAACTAATTAAAGATATTTTTAGGAGTAACCATAAATGAAATATATGTTAGTTATTGCCTATGATGGTTCTAAGTTTTATGGCTTTCAAAGACAAAAGACTATGAGAAGTGTTCAAGGTTATTTAGAGGAAATTTTGACTAAAGTGCTAAATGAACCCATAGAAATAAAAGGAGCAGGGCGAACCGATGCTAAAGTACATGCTAAATATCAAGTAGTTCATTTTGTAACAACCAAACCTGTAAATAATTTAAAAGCAAAACTAAATTCTCTTTTAAAAGATGTTCGGATAAAAAAAGTCCAAAAAGTCAATGATGATTTCCATGCTCGTCATAGTGTTAAAAATAAAACTTATTTGTATAAAATAGATCTTTCTTTAAAAAAGGATAATAATTATTATACTTTAATTAATAATAAACTAAATATAACTAAAATGAAGAAAGCTAGTAAATTATTTTTAGGTACTCATGATTATCATAATTTTGTTGCTGGTAAAAGGGATAATTACATAACAACTATATCTAAAATAAATATTTATAAAATAAATAAAACTATTTATTTGAAATTTAAAGGAACGGCTTTTTATCGCTATATGGTCCGAAATTTAGTCGGAGCTTTAATAGAAGTGGGAAAAGGAAAAGTTGATATTGAGGTTATAGAAAGTATGCTGAAATTTTCAGAAAAAGAAAAACGCTTGCCTACTGCAAGACCTGAAGGATTATATTTAATTAATATTGAATATATTTAAATAATTGGATAAAATATTAATTAGAAGAATATTATTTATTGTATTTAAAGGAGATAACTTATGATTTGTGAAAAATGTGGTAATAAAAATACCAAAAATGCTAATTATTGTAATAAATGTGGTAATAATTTAAAAGAAGAAAATAACAAGGAAAGCGAAAAAACTAATAGTTTTATCACAGAGATTTCTGAAGATGTAAAGGGAATTTTTGTTAAACCAATAACCACTATTAAAGCTTTTGTGGAAAATAATAATTTTATGCAGGGATTATTGTATTTAGGCATTAATATAATAGTTATGGCTTTACTTGTGTTAATAACTTTAAAATCATTATATATTAATACGGGATTTCAAAGCTTGATGTTTAACTTTAATACTTATGATGTTGGATTTAATGGTAATTTATTTCCGTTTTTTAGAATCTTCCTGTTAGTAATTATATCTCAATTTTTAATTTATGTTATTCTATCCGGTATTATTTATGGACTAATACGTTTATGTAATGGACTTATTAATTTTAAAAATATTTTATGTTGGCTTGGTATTAATTCTTTATTTAGTTTGATTACTAATATAATTATTGGAATATTCATGATTGTTAGTGTTAAGTTAGGTACTATATTATTTTTATTAGCCAGTATTGTCTTTATTTACAATACGTTTAAAACAATTAATTATATAACTGATACCGATGAAAATAAATTAGGATATATTTTAGCCACAAGTTTGGGATTAACTACTTTGATAGTTCTTGTTTTACTACCAATCATATTATATTGATACTAAAAGTGCAGGATAAACGCATGAGAAATTGTGCGTTTTTTGTGTTATTATATAAATAAGAGAATAAATAGGTGGTAAAAATGG
>CANRDE010000023.1 GCA_947629325.1 uncultured Bacilli bacterium | reverse complement strand
ACACCTACATCAACATTATAGCCCCTTATCATTAATTCGTTATATATAATATTTTCCATTATATGATTTTCTTCTTGTTGCCTAAAATTTAATCTAGCATTACGAAGTCCAATATCTGAAAAATAGTATTTTTGAGGAGTTTGAATATATTTTTTACCTTTAACATCATATCTATTGGATTTATTAACAATAAAAGAATCTTCAATGTACTTTATATATGAATTTATGGTATTTAAAGAAATTTCCTTTTCACCACTGCTTACAAACGTGTTATATATTTTTTGAGAATTAGTAAGCGACCCAACAGATGATGCTAAAATATTAATAATTGAATCTATAATATCAAATCTTTGAATATTATTACGTTCAATTATATCTTTTAAATAAGTTTGTTCAAATAAATCTTTTAAATATTTTGCTTTCTCTTCATCGGCCTTTTTAGATAAAATTAAAGGTAATCCACCATATAAGATATATTCATTCCAGGCTTCTATTTTATCGCCTTTAAAAGCGCTAATAAATTCTGAAAAAGACAAGGGAAATACTTTAATTTCGTCACCTCTGCCTCTAAATTCAGTAATAACATCTGATGATAAGAACTTTGAATTACTACCTGTTACATAAACATCTAGGTTACTTTCATATAAAAAACCATTTAATACAGATTCAAAGCCATTTACAAGCTGAATTTCATCTAATAAAATATAATACATATCTTTATCTTTTATTTGTGATTTTATGTATAAATTCAATTCATGAGAATCTAAGTATTTACTATTTTCTTCTTTATCTAACTCTAATTTAATAATATGATTTTCTTTTACACCACTAGCAAGTAAATAATTTTTAAATAGTGGATCTAATAAATAAGACTTACCACATCTTCTAATACCAGTTATAATTTTAATTAAGCCATTTCCCTTTCGATTAATTAATCTGTTTAGGTAAATATCTCTTTTTATTTCTTTCATCTTTTCCTCCATTGAAGATTTTTGCCACTTGAGGCATTTTTCTTCAATAGCATTATATAATCTTTTTAATATTAATGCAATATTTTCATTGAATATTTTTGCCACTTGAGGCATTTTTCTTCAATAGAAAAAAGAAAGAAAATTATTTTTCCTTCTTTATTTTTTCTAATTTAGTAAGTCCACCCATATAAGGTTGTAATACTTTGGGAATTAATATACTTCCATCCTCTTGATAATTATTTTCGATTAATGCTATTAATCCTCTTGGCGATGCTACGACAGTATTATTTAAAGAACAAGGATATTTTGTTCCCTCTTTACTTTTATATCTTACTTGTAATCTTCTCGTTTGAGCATCACCTAGTATAGAACAAGATCCTACTTCAAAATATTTTTGTTGTCTTGGACTCCAAGATTCAATATCACAAGATTTAACTTTTAAATCGGCTAAATCACCACTACAACATTCTAAAGTTCTAACTGGTATATCTAAACTTCTAAAGAATTCTACTGTATAACTCCACATTTTGTTATACCAATCCATTCCTTCTTCCATTTTACATAATACAACCATTTCTTGCTTTTCAAATTGATGAACTCGATATAATCCTCTTTCTTCTAAGCCATGGGCTCCGCCTTCTTTTCTAAAACAAGGAGAATAAGCAGTTAAAGTTAATGGTAAATCTTCTTCCTTTAAAATTTGATTAATAAAACTTCCCATCATGGCATGTTCAGAAGTACCAATTAAATATAAATCTTCTCCTTCGATTTTATACATCATTTCTTCCATCTCTTTAAAAGACATAACTCCATTGACAACATTTTCTCTAATCATAAAGGGCGGAATTGTATAATTAAAACCTTTATTAATCATAAAATCTCTTGCATATGCTAATAAAGCACTATGAAGTCTGGCAACATCACCTTTTAGAAAATAAAATCCTTCTCCGGTAGTTCTTCCGGCAGCTTCTTTATCTAAACCATTTAAAGCTTCAATAATATCAGCATGATAAGGAATTTCAAAATTTGGTTTTTGGGGAATACCAAATTTCTCTATTTCAACATTTTCAGCATCATCTTTACCTATAGGTACTGAATCATCAATAATATTTGGAATTGTTAACATTATTTTTTTAATTTTAGCTTCTAACTCTAATTCCTCTTTCTCTAATTCAGGAATTTGTTTAACAATTTCGGAAACTTCTTTTTTTACTTTATTAGCCTCTTCTTCTTTTTTATTACGCATTAATTCCCCAATTGAATCACTTAATATATTCTTCTTATTTCTTAAATCATCAGCCTTAGTTTTACATTCCCGATATTTAATATCCAAATCATACACTTCATCAACTAATGGTAATTTTTCATCTTGAAATTTTTTCTTAATATTGTCTTTTACTAATTCTCTATTTTCTCTTATTAATTTTATATCAATCATTTTTATCTTCCCTTCTAAATTTAAAAAACCACAAAATCACCAAGGAGCAATTCTGCGGTACCATCCAATATATCACTTATTTGTTATTAACGGTTACAACCCGGTATTTTTTAAATACTCTCTAAAAGTAGATTCGCTAATATTTATAGATTAATTTTCACCAACCATTAACTCTCTAAACTATATTTATTAGTTACTATTCTTTTGTCTTCGATTTATTAAATATATTATTTATATCGATTCATTTGATTCATTACTTGTTTAACTTGTTTTTGACTTGGTTTTCTTCCCATCCCACTCATCATGGCTTCAATCATTTTTTCATTAATTGGCGGATTTTTATCTAAATATTTTTTCATAATAATCCGAGATAATAAAAAGCCTAAAATAATTCCAACAACTAAACCACCAACTAAATATAAGACATTTTCTAACATTATTTATTTTTTCCTTTCTTTTGATTTTTTAATAAATCTCTTATTTCTTCAAGCAATATTATATCTTCACTCTTTTTAGGAACTTCTTCTTTTTCTTTATGATCTTCTTTTTTACCTATTTTATGCAAATCGCTATTAAATTTATTCATAATTTTTACTACTATAAATAAGCAAATAGCAGTTATCAAAAAATCAAAAATAGTTTGAATAAACGCCCCATACATAATTTCGGCATCTTTAATAGTAATTGAAAGGCCAGTAAAATCAATTCCTCCAAATATTATTCCTATTAAGGGAGTAAAAATATTATTTACTAAAGACGTTACAATTGCACTAAAAGATGAACCAATAATTACACCAACAGCTAGATCAACAACATTTCCTCTGGCTATAAATTTTTTAAATTCTGCAATCATTTTTCATCACCTAGATTTATTTTATTATAAAGTCTCAGTTTTTTCAATAAATTCCTATTCATTAACAGCTTTTTTTAAAATATTAATTTTTTCATTGAAATCAGAACTCAAACATATATACGAGCCACAAATAATATTATCAATCCTGTATTGTTTTAACATTTTAATAGTATCTGAATTTATTCCGCCATCAATTCCAATTAAAATATCTTGGTTTTCTAAAAATTTTACTTTAGATAAAACTTCAGGAATAAATTTTTGGCCTCCTTTTCCGGGTACAACCGACATTATTAAAACATAATCTACTTTATTTATATAAGGAAGAATTAGTGTTATATCATCTTGAGGATTAATGGCTATTCCCACTTTTATATTATTTTCTTTAATATAATTAATAATCTTTTCCGGTTCTTTCGTTGCATCTAGATGAAAGGTAATCGCCCAAACATTCAAATGAACTAATTCTTTTATAAATTTAAGAGGTTCCTTAACCATTAGATGAATATCCAATAACTTATTAGTATTTTTTAACTCTTCCATAACCTCTTCGATTTTAAAATTATTTTCTTCTACATAAATACCATCCATTAAATCAACATGAATAAAATCGGCGAGACTATTATCTATTTTTTTTATAGTTTCTATTCTATTATAATTACTTTTTATATAACTTACCGAAATCATCTTTACTCCTTAATAAATCTTAAATAATTTTCATATCGTGATTTTAAAATAATGCCTTTGTTTTTTGCTTCAATTACTTTACAACCATCCTCTTTTACATGAAGACAGTCTTTATATTTACATTCTATTTTTGCAAATTCTTTAAAACTATTTTTTATTTCTTCTTGCTTATAATTATTAATATCAATTGAAGAAAAACCCGGCGTATCAACAATAAAGAAGTTACCAACATCAAATAATTCGACAATTCTCGTTGTATGTTTTCCTCTTCCTAAAGCTTCTGATATTTCATTAGTAGCCAATTTTAAATTTTTATCAAATTTATTAATCAAGGTACTTTTACCAGCCCCGGTTTGACCACATACGGTCACTATTTTATTTTTTAAATATCTTTTTAATTTAAATATTTTAATATTGTTAAAAACTTTAATACCAATTTTTTTATAATATTTAATTAGATGTTTTAACTCTTTAATTTCTGCCTTAGTACCTAAATCTATTTTAGTAAAAACAATGACTGGTTCTATTTTATTAATAGTTATAATACTTATTAAACGATCTAAAAGTGTCAAATTTAAATCAGGCTTTTTTAAACTTGTTACTATTAAAGCCACATCTATATTAGCTACACTAGGTCTTAACAAATAATTTTTCCGGTCTAATATTTCTTCAATTATTTTTTTATCTTTATTTATTAAAACTTCGTCTCCAACTAAAGGCTTAATTTTCTCATTTCTAAATTTGCCTCTACTTTTACACTCCACCAATTCCGCTGATAACTTTACAGTAAAAATATCGCTATTTATTTTGACAATGATTCCCTTATCTAACATAAACCATCATCACAAGTATTTTCTTCATTGTTATCAGCACTTTTGGCTACAGTAATTTCAAAGTCAGCACCTTTTACGACATTAGAACCAGCAACTCGACTTTGTTTCAAAATTGTTCCATCAATATACGTACTTTCTTGCTCTTTAACTGTTAAAACTAAATCATTTTCTTTACAAAAAGCTTCAACATCAGCTACATTATATGTTCCATCTGTAAAATCAGGATATTTAATGCCAATAACAGCCCGATACAAAGTAATAGATTCGTCTTTTTTCAAACTAGTATTTGGTTCAACCGATTGCTTTACAATTTCATTTTCATCAAATTCTTCGTCATTATCTAAATATTCTATTTCTTCTCTTACTACAATACCTCTAGCTGTTAAAGCACCATATATTTCATAGTAATTTTTACCAGTGTAATCTTCAATTAAAATAGTTTCATCTCCAGTGGAAACATATAGTTTTATTTCGGCGCCTTTTTTTCTTTCATTTCCTGCTAAAGGCGATGTTTTAACTACATTGCCTACTTCAATATCCTTAGATGAGATGCCTTCTTGTTCATCAGCTACGGTAAAACCTTTATCTTGTAAAATTTTAATAGCTTCATTAACTGTTTTATTGGTTACATCTGGAACTAAGATAACTTTGGTTTTACTAGTAGTCATTATTATAACAAAAACCAATGTTACAACAAGAACTAATCCTGTAAAAATTGAAGCTAAAATTATTAATGTTTTATTTTGCTTTTTCAAATCATCACCTGTTATTTTCTTAGCTATAATTTCTTCACTATTTTCTTTTTTATTATTAGCATTTTTATTATCATTATTCTTTTTACTTTCGTCTTTTACTTGTTTAATTATTTTAGTATCATCCGATATTTCTTGATATTTTAAATGAATTTTTTCTTCATTGGCCCGGGATGAATCTAAACATGTTTTTAAATCCTCGTGCATTTCTCTAGCATCAGCATATCTGTTTTTAGGATTCTTAGCCGTAGCTTTAATTATAATATTTTCCACACTTTGAGGTATATTAGGAATTTCCTCCCTAATACTAGGAAGTGGTTCTTTTAAATGTTTAAGAGCAATTTCTACGGCATTTTCCCCTTTAAAAGGAAGTTTGCCCGTTAATAATTCATAAAATAAAATCCCTATAGAATAAATATCGCTTTGTAAAGTAGCCCCTTTTCCATTCGCCTGTTCAGGAGGAAGATAATGAACACTTCCCATTACTGAATTAGTTTGGGTAAGTTGAGTAGAATTCATGGCCATCGCAATTCCAAAATCAGTAATTTTAACTAAGCCATTTTCTAAAATCATAATATTTTGCGGTTTAATATCTCGATGAATTATATAAGAATCATGCGCTACTGATAAGCCATCAGTAATTTGTAAAACTATATCTACTGCTTCAGATACCGTTAATTTTCCTCTTTTTTTAATTAATTGTTTTAAATGTTTTCCTTCAATATATTCCATAACAATGTAATATTCGCCATTGTCTTCTCCAACATCATATACTTCGACAATATTAGGATGAGTTAACGATGACGCCGCTAATGCTTCTCTTTGAAATCTTCTAACAAATTTTTCATCATTAGCTAAATCGCCTCTTAAAACTTTTACAGCTACATTACGATCTAATATGGTATCATAAGCCAAATAAACATTGGCCATTCCCCCTTCGCCAATACTTTTGATAATTTGATACCTATCACTAATCTTTTGCCCTTTCATTATCATAATTATTCACCATTCCTTGAAAGATAAGCTATAGAAATATTATCATTTCCGCCTCTTGCATTACATTTTCTTATCAGTTTATCTACTTTTTCATCTGTTTCTAATTCCGGATCAATTAAAACTTTTTCAATTTGTTCTTCCGTTAACATATTAGTAAGCCCATCGCTGCAAAGCATAATTGCATCAAACTCCATATCAACTACATCAAAAACATCTAAGTCTACTTTATCAGCAGCCCCTAAAGCTTTCATTAAAACATTTTTCTTAGGATGAGTTTTGGCTTCTTCTTCGGTTAAATTTCCAGCATCAACTAACAAATTTACTAAAGTATGATCATGAGTAACTTTATGTAATTTATTATTTTTTAAAACAAAACCAGAAGAGTCGCCAATATTACCAAATATTAAATAACTTTTAGTTAATAACGCTACTACTACGGTTGTCCCTAATCCCTTAGAATCAACATTTTCTTCACCATATTCTAATATTTCTTTATTTATTTCATTAATATTATCATTTAACCAATTGACGGCATCCAATTTAGTTCCCATACTTGGTGTATCATTAAATCTTCTTCCTAGATGAGACACTACAATACTAGAGGCAACTTCCCCTTTTCGGTGACCGCCCATACCATCAGCTACTACTAATAAGTATTCTGAACTTTCATTTTTTAAAATTGTAACACTATCTTCATTATGACTTCTAACCTTACCAGAATCAGTCATATAACATGTTTCCATTTTACACCTCTTTGCTTCTAAGCTGTCCACATGCTGCACTAATACTATCCCCAAATTCTTTCCGTACTGTTACATTAATTTCCATTTTTAATAACGCCTCTTTAAATTCATTAACGCGGCTGCTTTTTTTAAATCCGTTATTATTGGTTTCATTATAAGGAATTAAATTAACATAAACATTCATTCCGCGTAAAAGATTAGCTAATTGTTTAGCTTCATCCAAACTATCATTTACCATATTAAGCATAACATATTCTATAGTTACCCGTCTATTAGTTTTTTCAATATATGTCTTAATTGCTTCCATTACTTTACTTATACTATACATTTTATTAATTGGCATAATTTTTGTCCGCAGTTCATCATTCGGGGCATGTAAACTTAAAGCCAAATTAACTTGAATTGGTAAATTACTAAATTCAATAATTTTAGGAACAATCCCACAAGTGGAAACCGTTATATGTCTAGCCCCAATGGCAAGACCTTTAGCATGATTTATTATTTTAATAAAATTAACAACATTATCATAATTATCAAAGGGCTCACCAATCCCCATAACAACTACACTTTGAATCTTTTGACCAATATCTTCTTCAATCAATAAAATTTGTTCGACCATTTCATAGGTTTCTAAATTACGAACTTTTTTTAAGCGACCACTTTCACAAAATTTACACCCCATATTACATCCAACTTGACTAGAAACGCAAACCGATATGCCATAATTGTGTACCATTAAGACAGCTTCGACATAATTTCCATCATTCAATGTAAAAAGATATTTTTTCACATTTTTTCCAACTTCTCTTTTTTTTATTTTAATAAAATCTAAAACAAAATCTTTTTTTAAAGTATCTCTTATTTCTTTTTTTAAATTAGAAAAAAGATCAATATCTCTTTCTTTGTGTATATAGAGCCATTCAAAAACTTGCAAAGCTTTATATTTCTTTTCGCCAATATTTATAAAATAATCCTCTAATTCATTAATATTTAAATTCATTAAATTTCTCATACTTTAATTTTACTATAAATAATCCATTTTGTAACAAAAAATAATTTATTTTTATAAAAAAAGAAAAGAGTTTTTTCTCTTTTCTAAAAATCAGACATGCGACAAAATGTCTGAGTGGTCATGTTTTAAAGTCTTTAGCACCTGACGTAAGATAGGTTAAGTAAAAAAATTACTTAACAGAAAAAGTATAACATAACCAACCTTTAATAGCAATCATTTTGTCCAAATATATACACATTTCCGTTTCTCTTCATTTTTAACCTTTATAATACAGCTAGAAAGGAAAATATAATGCTTAAAATAAGAAATATAAGAGAAGATTTGCGCTTAAAACAAAATGATATTGCTTTAATCTTAGGCATTAAACGTTCTACTTATTCTTCCTACGAAATAGAAAGAGATACTATTCCCATTAAACATTTAAATAAATTATGTAATTATTTTAATGTTTCTCTAGATTATGTTCTTGGTTTAACTAAAATTAAACAATATCCTAACATAAAGAAATCTATTAATAGAGATCTGACTAAAAAAAGATTAAAAGAATTGCGACTAGAAAATAAGTTAACTCAAAAAGAAATAGCTCATATTTTAAATATTTCGCGTAGTACTTGGACTGGTTATGAATATGGAATTTATCAGATTCCTACCCTATTATTATATGAACTGGCTAAAAGGTATCACTCCTCAATTGATTATTTATTAGGGAAAATAATTATTAATCCTTATAAAAAGTAACATCTATATTACACAAAATACCTTGGGGACTCATAAAATACTATGAAGCAGGAAAGGAAGGTTTAATTGACAAAAGGAATATTAACAGCACGCGAACAAGAAGTTTTTGAATTATTAGTATTAAATAAAACTACTAAAGAAATAGCTGAGTTCCTAGGAATAAGTGAAAAAACAGTCCGTAATCATATTTCTAATACAATGCAAAAACTAGGGGTTAAAAGTCGCGCCCAAGCTGTTGTAGAATTATTAAAAATAGGTGAACTTACCATATAGAATTTAGGAAATGATTTATTCATTTCTTTTTTTAAAAAAAGGTATTAGTTTTAATTTTATCCATATATATTTATTAAGGTGATTTTATGCTTAAAAGATTAGCCTATAAAAAAATAATTATAGTAACTCTATCCTTAATATTCTTATTATTAATATATTTCTTTCCAAGTACAGATGATAACTATAACATTAATACTACTTTAACCTATAGTAATCCTGAAACTATTCCTATTTATTTAGTTGATAATAACAATAATTTAGTCTCAAGATTTGAAGTAATTCAAAAAAGCACCGATCAAGACCAATTAATTGAAGAAGTCATTAATAATTTAACTATTGATTCTAAAAATTCTAGTCATATACCCAATAATTTTAAAAAAATAATTCCCAAAGATACTAAAATAATTACTAAAGATTTAACTGATGGTTTATTAAAAATAAATTTTTCCAAAGAGCTTTTAAATGTATCTAAAGAAAATGAAGAAAAAATGATTGAAGCTATCATATATTCTTTAACAGAAATTAAAGATGTTCAAAAAATAATGATTTTTGTTGAGGGAAAGACTTTAAATTGTTTACCTAATAGTCAAAAAATATTACCATCTGTTTTAGATCGATCTTACGGAATTAACAAAATTTATGAATTAGAAAGCATGAAAGATGTTAGTAAAGTAACAACTTATTATGTTAGTAAAATGGATGATTATTCATATTTTACCCCCGTTACTACTATTTTAAATAATAAAAATGAGAAAGTAGAAATTATAATTGAAAAATTAAAATCATCTCCTACTTATCAAACTAATTTAGTTAGTTATTTATCAGCATCGGCCGAGTTATTAGATTATCAAATATTAGAAAATTCCGTTAATCTCAGTTTTAACAATCAGGTTTTAAGTTTAGATGATAATTCCATTATTGAAGAAGTTAAGTATTCTATTGCTCTATCCATTAGAGACACATATAATATTAATGAGACAATTTTTTATGTTGATAATATGTTAATTGATGCCTTTTTTATTTAAACAGCTTATAAGCTGTTTTTTGTTGAAATATTAAAAAGAATGTTATATAATTTATTTGTTCAGATGTCTCCGTAGCTCAGCTGGATAGAGCAATCGCCTTCTAAGCGATCGGTCAGGTGTTCGAATCACCTCGGAGACACCATTGACGTTTCTATTCGAACTTTTTCGAATATTGATATATAGAAATCAATCGTAAGATTGGTTTTTTTCGTAT
>CANRDE010000022.1 GCA_947629325.1 uncultured Bacilli bacterium | reverse complement strand
ACAAAAGAAAGTTTGACAAATTTTTTCCTTATGTTAAAATCTTAATAAATGGTGCGCTTGAAATTACAATTAAAAAAGCAAATAGAAATTATTTCTTATTTGCTTTTATTTTGCCATTAAATATTGTTGGTTACTTTAAACTATATAAAGCCTTAACTTCTTTAGTAGAAAGTTGCCTATATTCTCCACTTTTTAAATGACCTAAATCCAAAAAAGCAAATTTAACTCTAGTCAATTTTTTGACATCATATCCTAAACTGGCAAATAGTTTTTTTATAATATGATTTCGGCCTTCATGAATTACTACTTCCACTAAAGAGGTATTTTTAATCTTATCAATTTCTTTGACTTTAACATGATCAATTATTAATTTTTTATTTTCAATCAAAATGCCTTGACGCATTTTTTTAAAATCATTTTCATTTAATATTCCCTCTATTTTAGCAATATAAGTTTTTGTTATCTTATTTTTGGGATGCATTAAAAGGTTTGCTAATTGACCATCGTTAGTAAGAATTATTAATCCCGTTGTGTCATAATCAAGCCGACCAATAGGATAAATTCTCTCTTTTGTATCTATTAAGTCTACTACTGTTTTTCGACCTTTATCATCACTAACACTACAAATAACCTCTCTAGGCTTATTAAGTAAATAATACTCTTTAATAACTTGTCTATTTAAAATATTACCATCTATAGAAATTATATCGGAACCACTAACTTTAAATCCTAAAGTATTTATAATCTCGCCATTAACTTCTACATGATTATTTATAATTAATTCTTCTGCTTTTCGCCGTGATGTATAGCCACTATTAGCTATAACTTTTTGCAATCGTTCCATCCTCAAAATCACCAACAAAACTAGTATATCAAAAAATATTTTAAAAGAAAAGATTGGTTAAAACTATTGCCATTATGATTCCTACCAAATCAGCAAATAAGCCAACCCATAGAGCATGTCTTATTTTTGTAATTTTAATAGTACCAAAATATAAAGCAATTACATAAACAGTAGTATCAGTGCACCCTTGTAAAATAGAAGCTAATCTTCCAATAAAGCTATCAGGGCCAAAACTTTTAAATATATCATTCATAACCGCTAAAGAAGCTGTTCCCGAAATTGGTCGTAATAAAGCCATAGGTATTATTTCAAGGGGTAGAGAAACATTACCAATTATCGGATTAATGATTTTAATTACAAACCCCAAAAAATTACTATCTAAAAAAATGTTAATAGCAAAAATCATGGCAATTATAGCGGGAAAAATACTAAAAGTGGTTTGAAGCCCTTCTTTAGCCCCTTCTAAGAAGGTATCATAAACATTGATTTTCTTTTTAACTCCATAAAAAACAATAACAATAATAAATATAGGTAAAATTATTTTAGAAATTATTTCCATTTTTCTTTTTCCTTCTAATTATATAATCTAAAGTAAGACCAGCAATGGATGAACAAACTGTGGCAATAATCGCGGGCAATATAATTTCGCCGGGAGAACTGGATTTATAGGCCACCCGTAAGGCTAAAATAGTAGTAGGGATTAAAGTAACACCAGCTGTGTTTAAAATTAAAAATGTTATCATAGGAGTTGAGGCAGTATCTTTCTTAGGATTAATTTTTTGCAATTCATTCATTGCTTTTAAACCGGCAGGAGTTGCAGCACTACCAAGTCCTAACATATTAGCCGCAATGTTTGAAGATATATAACCAAGAGCCTTATTATCTTTAGGGACCGTAGGAAATATTTTTCTTAACAAAGGACTTAATAGTCGGGCAAATTTATCTAATAATCCACTAGCTTCGGCAATTTTTAAAATTCCCGTCCATAAAACTATAATTGGCATTAAATTTAAAATTAAATCTAAGGCTTCATTAGCATTGGTTAAAATACTTTCGTTTAAAACATTGATGTTACCAGTAATAAAAGAATAAACTATGCCAATTCCAATTAAAAAAGCCCAAATATATCCTACCATTTAAATAACCAACCTTTTAATTTTTGCCACCATGATATTTTTTTCGCCTCTTTCTTTATCTTCACATAAATAGGTTCCTTATGATAAATAGTATCAGCAATTTTAACCTCGGCATAACCGACTAAATCTTCATCATTATATTCTTCTAATTTTATTAGATTATAATTAATGGTAGTCTTATCTAATTCAGCTCGGGTTAAAGTTATAGAATAATCATTTTTGATAAATAATTCATTATTTTTATAGTGTTCTTCATTTTCAATATCTAAAGAGCCCTTTTTAATTATTTGATAACTTTTATAAGTTTTAAAAATATTATTATAAATGCTCTTATGATCTTCCCAATCATTAGGATCATTTAAAGTAACAACAACTAAATTAATATTATCTTTGGACCCGGTTGAAACCAATGTTCTCCGAGCTAGTTCGGTATAACCAGTTTTACCTCCCGTTATATAGTCTAGATTTAAAAGTTTATTTTTATTATGCCAAACATAAGTTTTAAAGTTTGTTTTTACTGTATAACTTTTAGTTTTAAAGATTTCTCTAAAAGTACTATTTTCCATAGCATATTTAGTTAGTTTAGCCATATCTAAAGCCGTTGATTTATTGGCATTACCATTATTTTCTTCCAAGCCATGGGGATTAAAGAAAATAGTATTTTCCATTTTTAAATTGTCAGCATATTCATTCATTAAATAAACAAATTCTTCTTCACTTCCTCCAACGGCTTCCGCAATAACTAAGGCAGCATCATTTCCGCTTCTAAGCATTAATCCATACAGTAAATCTCTTAAAGTTAATTCTTCGCCCACTTCAATATATAAGGCACTACCAAAAGCTTCGTAAATAATATCAGACACAATTATTTTTTTATCTAGTTCACCGTTTTCTATAGCTACGATAGCGGTCATAATTTTAGTAGTGCTTGCTATTAATTTTTCTGAATCTATATTATAACCATATAAAACTCTACCATTATCTAAATCCATTGCAATAGCACTAGATGCACTTATTGCTAAAACTTTTACAGGTAAAATAATTAAAACCGCTAGTATAAATTTTTTCATTAACCCACCTAAAAAATTATATGAAAAACAAATAAAAAAATGTTGAGAACTAACAAGTTTTCAACTATTTATTTAATTCCATATTCATATTTTATTCATTAAAAAAGTTGAAAATTAACTAGTTTTCAACTTTTTTATTATTTTTCTTTGATGATTTAGTCTTTGGCTCTTCCAATTTATTAGCAGTAGACTTTAAAAATTCAGCAGTTTTAGCTTTTACTTGTTTCGCTGTTTTTTCAACTATTGGTGTTCCCTTTTCCACAGCTAAATCTACTAATTCTTGTGCTTTGATTTTAACTTCGTTTGATTTGTCAATAATCAATTGTTTAGCCGTTTCTTTATCTAAATCTTTGATAGTGTTTTCTAATTCTCTAGTCTTAACAATTATCGCATTTTTGACTTCTTCAACATCAATCTCTTTAGCTTTTTCTACTAAAACATTAATTTTTTTAGATAAATCCTTTCTTGTTTCTTTACCACTTTTTGGAGCAAATAATAGCCCCAATCCTAAACCGATTCCAGCTCCTAGTAAAAAATTCCCTTTTTTACTCATCATCATCACTCTCCATTTCTTCTTTTTTATTCTTAAAAAATAATTTAACTATTAAATTTTCTATTGTTCCAAAAACAGTTGAAACAATACCACTCATCTTATTTGAAACTAAAGCTACTGTATCAAAAATTGGTGATACTTTTTCAATTTTATTATCAATTGAATCAATAACTTTCGTAACCTTATCTATTGTTATTATAAGTTTTATTCCTAAAACTATACCAACTATAATTATTATTATTAATAAAAAATATATTATTATTGGTAACGCTTGTGATAAAGCTTCCATTTATTTACCCCTCCTCTCTTTCATCATACATTGAATCTATTAATTCAAATAAATCATTATCTAAAGTATCTTCTAGAGGATCTTTTAAATTATCATCGATATCCTTTTTATTATCTTTTTCTTCCTCTTCTATTTTTTCTAGTTCTTCTTCTATAGCGTCTAAATTATTAGTCTTAGGTAATTCCAAAGTATCTTCTAAACTTATTTCCTCAGAAGCATCTTCTAATAAATCATCTATACTTTTATAATTATTATTTTTATCTTCTAATTTATCATTATTTTTTTCTTCAAAAAAGGTTACTACTGGTTCATCAATCGTTTCTATTTTTTCTTCTACTTTAATTTCCTTTTTTGGTTCAAAAGCCTTTTTTCTAACTTCGTCAATATTTATGGAATTATTAACATCACTCTTATTGACAATATCTTCGGCCCTATAATCTTGATTTAAAATACCATAAACGGGAGAAATAATTGGTGATGGTTTAAATTTCTTTTTTTCTCCATATTCCCTTGATTCTGAACGTTCATATTTACTATTATATTCATTTCTTTTTTCTACGCTTTTTTTTCTTTCATATTCCAAAACATTTGTATTTTGTTTAGGCTTAGCCATACTACTAGCAAATTCTTCTTCATCAAAATCCGGAAATTTAAATGTATTATCCGAGCGAAATAATTCTCTTTCACTTGTAGCGGAAGTTGAATCAAAAGAAGCCTTAGGAGTATCGGGAATATTCTTAGTTTCTTTTACCGGTTCAATTTTAATGGGTTCTTCTTTTTTTTCTTCCTCTCGTATTTTAACAGGTTGGGTCTCATCTTCTTCAACTTCAAATAAAATATCTTTCAACTTTTTTACTAAACTCATAAGGGTTCACCTTCCTACATAATCAGTATCCTTAATTTCTGTATTATCATTATTACTATTAACATCTTCATAATTTAAAACATTAGATTTATCTTCAATATTTTCAAACATATTAAATAACTCTTCCGTATAATCCAAATTATCACTTTTTAATAAACTTTCAATAATAGTATTATTATATTTTATGCTATTTAATATATTAATGGAATTAATTAGAACTTCTTTAATTAAATTCTCTTCTACCATTACTTCTATTTTAGCATAATTATACATAATTTCAATCAAATATTTGTTATTTTCCCATAATTTAATTTCTACATATCCATCATTATCATTGTAACTAAATTTTTGAGAATAATAAACATTAGGATTTTCCTCATATTCTATTTTTTTCGATTCATGAAAACTAATTAAATCTAAATACATGTAATAATCAACGTTAGAACTAGATATAATTACATAATTAGGCCCTGCTTTACTAACATCTAATCCCCTAGGGAGATAAAAGTTAAATCCTTTTTTGAATACATTAGATTTTTTAGCATTTAAACTTATATTATTTATAATATCATCATAATTTAAATCATTTATATTAGTACAACCACTTAAACTAAAAATTATAACTAAAATTAATAACAATTTTTTTAGGTTCATATTCTTTTCTCCAATATTATTATATCAGTTTATTTTATAGCTTTCAAATATTTTATTTTAATTCCCAAATTGCTAAATTTCTCTTCATATTCCGTTTCAATATTAGGAATAAGACTTGCATGCAAATCATAACTGATTTCCACAATTTTATAACCATATTCTTGCAGAGAATTCAAACTATACTCAAATAAATTATCATTATCAGTTTTTTGAATTATTGTACATTTATCTTTAAATAATTTATCGTATAATTGCAAAAAATCAGGAGAAGTTAATCTTCTTTTAGCATGTCTTTTTTTAGGCCAAGGATCGGAGAAATTTAAATAAATAACCTCAACCTTATTTGCTAATAATTCTTCTAAATTAAGAATATCACTAATTATTACTTTTAAATTAGGTAAATTATAATTCATTATTTTTTTGATTGCAACGGCCGCAACACTTGAATATTTTTCTATTCCAATAAAATTTTTATCGGGATTATTTAAGGCCATGTTTAAAATAAAATTGCCTTTTCCCATTCCAATTTCTATACAAATTGGTTGTTCCTTTGCAAAATTAATTTCTTTATTAATTAAAAATTGGCAATTATTTATTACTTCATCTTTATATTTAGGATTTCGCATACGCATTTTAACCACTTCCTTAATGTTACATATATTGTTAATAGGAGGTATTTAATGAAAAAAACTAGAAATTCTTTCTTTTCCGAAAGTAACTTTCAATCTTACAATCCTAATATGAATAACATGAACGTTCCCCCATATCAAACTGCAAGCAATTATTTTTATCAAGGTCCTATCCCCAATAATTATAACACATCCAATCAAACTAATGATATAGAAAGTCGGTTAGCTAAAATTGAAAGGCAATTAAATAGAATCGATTATCGCTTAACCAAATTAGAAAATACTAATACAATTATTTCTTCCGATGATTATGAATCTAACACTACTAATATGTACATGTTATAAACTCGCTTTTATACGAGTTTTTTAATGATAAATTATCATGGCACTAAAACAATATAATTGTTCTTCACCATTGATTGCTATTGAAACTTGATATTTAATATCAATGACATCGATGTCTCTTGTTAAAAACTCATTAACACTATTTTCTAAATCTCTTTCACAATCTTCATCAATAACCCTAACTTTCATTTTTTTCACCATTTTAAATATAACAGATAAATTTTAAAAAAAATGTCAAATTTTAATTTAATTGTTAAATAAAAAGAGAAATAATGAAGTAACCAAAATTTAATCTACTTCATAAATTCTCTTTGTTTAAGTGTGAGTTTTTGGTATTTTATGTTTAAATTTTTTTTATCATCTCCTCCTATTATTATCATAAAGTTAATTTATGATAATAACGTGTTTTTTTGAAGAAATTTAAATGTTTATTTTAAAATAAAAATCTGAGCCTTTACCTACCTTGCTTATTACTCCATATTCAAAATTATGTTTATTTAAAATTTCTTTAACAATTGATAAGCCTAAACCTGTGCTAACTATATTTCTTTGATGGTTTTTATCATTTTTATAGTATTTATCCCATATATAAGGAATTTCTTCTTTTTTTATTCCTTTTCCTGTATCTATAATTTCTACTAAATAACAGGTTTCTTTTTTAGTGACTTGTATTTTTACTTTTTTATCTGCTCCTGTATAATTAATAGCATTATTTAATAAATTATATATTACTTGATTGAGTTTATTTTTATCAGCATTAACAATAACCTTTTTAGGAGCATTTAATTCAAAATCATAATTTTCTAATTCTTTCATTAAAGAATATCTTTTCAATATTTTTTTGATTTCTTTAACTAAATCATATTCCTCATAATTATACATATAAGTTTCATTTTGAATTTTAGATAGTTCTAATATATCATTAACCAATAAAGTTAAACGATCAGATTCTTCCATTATAATATCTAAATGTTCATTCATTTTTTTACTATCTTTATAAGATATATCTTTAATCATTTCAGCATAAGCCTTAATCATAGTAAGGGGCGTTTTTAAATCATGAGAAACATTGGCTAATAAATCTCTTTTTAATTCTTCATTCTTTTTTAATTCCTCTTGGACATCTTCTAAAGTTTTAGATAGTTCATCTATTTCTATTACCCCATTTTGAGGAAATTTTATATCATATTGGTTATTACCTAAATTTTTAGCCTTTTTAGTAATTGCTCTTATTGGTTTAGTAATTTTATTAGCCACAAACCAAGATGAAAATACTGAAAAAATTATAAGTAAGATAATAAAATAAATAATTTGGCTTTTGAAAACACTAGTAAAAGAAGATAAATTTTCGAGACTACTATATATAAATATGTTTTTATTATTGGATTTAAAGGCATACAAAATACCTTTATCTATATGATAATATTCACTAATACTATTACTGTTCAAAAAACTTTTTATCTTTTGAATTGCTTCCTTATTATTTTTATTTAAAACACAACCTCTTTGTAAAGTATTATAATTGTAAGAAACATAGTCATTATTAACAACACTAATACAAACTTCTTTGTCATAAGCCAATGATTCCGCTAAAACATATACGTCTCTGTTAGAATTATTAAATTCTTCTACTATAGTATTTAACTTATTAATTTGATAATTTTTATAAAGCAAATTAAAGGCCCCTATGCCAATAATCCAAACGCCTAATATTATTCCCACATTAATTACTAAAATAAAAATTAAAGTTTTAAATTCTATTCCTTTATATATCTTCTTTATATTCAATTTTATAACCCATTCCTCTAACTGTTTTAATTAAGTTTCGATATTTACCCATGTTAGCTCTTAAAGTTTTTATATGCGTATCAACAGTTCTATCATCTCCATAATAATCATAACCCCAAAGATTGGATAAAAGATTTTCTCTAGATAAAGCAATATTTTTATTTAAAATCATGTATTTTAACAAATCATATTCTTTAGGAGTTAATTCAACTAATTTATCATCAATATAAACTTCATGGGCTAAATCATCAATTTTGATGCCTGCTAAAGTAATTATACCCTCTTTATTATTTCTCTTAGTAATAGCTTTTACCCTTGCTACTAATTCTTTGGGACTAAAAGGTTTAGTAACATAATCATCAATTCCTAAATCAAAGCCTATTAATTTATCGTATTCTTCACTACGAGCGGATAACATAATAAACGGAATATTTTTAATTTGCTTTATTTTTTTACACGCAGTATATCCATCCATTTGAGGCATCATGATATCCATAATTACTAAATCTATCTTATTTTTATTAACAACTTCAACAGCTTCTAAGCCATTTTCAGCCTCATAAACCGTAAAATTTTCTAATAATAAATATTCTTTAATAACATCTCTAATTCTTTTTTCATCATCTACTACTAAAATATTCATAGGTCACCTTCTTTTTATATAATAAAGCTTTTTTGTGAAATGTAAATGAAAAAATACAGACTTTTAATCTGTATCTATTTCTTCTTTTTTAGGATTAAATAAATCATAATTTATAATTGCATTTCCAATTTCCAAGGCTTTATCTGAATATTCTATATTATTTTCTATATAATTAACATCAAATGAAATATCTTTAAGAGGTTTATACTCTCCAGTTGAATTGTTATAATACACAGAATCCGTTAAGAAATTTCCATTAGGAAATACAACGATATTATTATTCTTAATATTAAAGATATCATGGCCTAAAACATATTTATTTTCAATATTTAACATATTATATAATGTTGGGGCAGCATCGTACATACCCATAACTGTTTTTATCTCACCCTTAAATTTGCTTGCTAATTTTTTATTTTTCGTCCACATTATTAAAGGGGTCTTTTTATTTAATTGATGATCATAGCTATCATAATTAATATATGTTGGATCTGTTTCTGATTTCAATTCACCAGTTAAATAATCATAATTATATAGATAATTCATATCTTTATAACTCATTTTAGCATCATGATCGCCATAGAAAATGAAAATGGTGTTATCAAAATGATCACTATTTTTGATATATTCTATAAATTCACCTAAAGCCTCATCAGCATAATGGGAACTAACAATATAATGGCCAATATCTCTATCACATAAGTAACAAGTGCTTAGAGTTTCGCCAGTAAGAGGGTCTTGGTAATAATCATTTATATCCAAATTAAAGGCTGAATTATAATCAAATGGCGAGTGATTAGATAATGTTATAAGCGTTCCAAAATAATTTTGATAGGTATCTTCAATGGTCTCTAATTTATTAATGGCTTGTTGAAAGAATAATTTATCATTTATACCTAGACCAACAACATCCGGGCTTCCTTTGGAATCATCGAAGGTAAAAGAATCATGATAATACATCTCTGAATAGCCTAATCTTGGATGAACATTCTTACGATTCCACATTGCTTCGTAATTGCCATGCATACTGAAAGTATAATAATCTCTGTCTTTTAAGAAGCTAGCTAAAGTTCTAAACGTATTATCAGCATAATTGACAAAAACAGTTCCGCTAGATGATGGTAATAAGCCAGTCAGCATTATATATTCGGCATCAGAAGAGGTACCAACTGAGATTTGAGGATAAAAGTTACTAAAGAATAATCCTTCTTTGGCCAATTTTTTTAAATTTGGCGTTACTTCGGTGCCATTAAATTCTAAATCCATCAAAAAGTTTTGCATGCTTTCCATATGAATATAAACAATATTATAGCCTTCTAAAATACCAGAATATTTATTATTTTCGGTATATTTTTCTCTTTCTTCGGAATTAAAATAGTCTTGAAACATTTTATAAGCATCTTCATAACCAAACAAACTGGTTATACGAGGTTTAAGAGTTTGAAATAAATCATTAAATTGATATAATATAATACCGAATCTTTCTACAACATATGATCTATCCCATTGTTTATTTAAACGTCCATAATCTTTTTTTTCAGCTGTTGCAAATGAATAACCTAAGCAAATAATTGATAATATTACCGCTACTGTAATCATTATTTTTTTATTTTCAATTTTATCTAATAAATTATAATAGGAAGACTTTCTTAAATTATTATGAATAAAATAAAATAAAATAGGTTGTAAAATATAAATAAAATGTACTAATCGTAATTGCACAAATATAGAATTGGCTACTGTCTCGGTTTGAGATAAAGTTGCTAATTCGGCAAAAGAGGCAAATGAAGCATAGAAAACATAGTATATCGAATTAACAATTTCTAAAATTGAAAAGATAATTAACCAAATAAGAAAATATTTATATTGATTTCTGGGTTTGACTAAATAACCAAGGGCTCCTATTAAAAGAATTAATCCTAAGTCAGTTAATATTGGGCCAATAGCAAAATCAGTATTTATGGTGATATTCCTTACTATAATAGAACCACAAAGAGCTAATAAAATGTAAGATATAAATAATCTATTTGTATACAAATACTTTATGATTTCTGAAAAAATCTTCTTTATATATTTATTTATTTTTTTCATTTATATATCCTTCTTTAATTACCATTATAACAAGTTTAGCAATTATTAGCAAATTTTCTTGCAAAAATAACATTTTTTTGATATTATTTATCTAGTCGTGCAGGTGTAGTACAGAGGTTAGTACATCGCGTTGCCAACGCGAGGACGGCAGTTCGATTCTGCTCACTTGCTCCAGTGACGTTTCTGTTCGAACTTTTATAGTTTGAACTTAAATATATAATCAATCCGTTCGGGTTG
>CANRDE010000021.1 GCA_947629325.1 uncultured Bacilli bacterium | reverse complement strand
TGCCGGGTGGTGGGCTCTTTTATTATATCAAAAAACCACACCTTTTTGTGGTGCGGTTCAAATTTCAATTTAGGAAAGCAAATAAGAAATAATTTCTATTTGCTTTTTTAAATTGCTAATATATTAAGCAGCTTCCCCTTCAATTTCACTATCTTTGTGACAACATTCTTTAGAATCACATTTTTCACAACAGCAGTCTTCATTTTCCGTCTCTTTAGCAGTTTCTACATAGCTTATTGCATCAGTAGGACAAGAAGAAATCGCGTTTTTAACTGCTTCTGTTTCAATATTTTCATTACTAATTACTTCTGATAAACCATCATCCCCAAAATCAAAATGCTCTTTATCAATGGCAACACAAGCTCCACAGCCAATACAAGCATCTTTATTAACATTTAATTCTTTCATAATATCCTCCAATTTCATTATATTAAATAATTAATTTAAAAGCAATAAAATATATTGTAATTAGATGTCAATTATTATTATATAAAGGATTTAAAAAAGATATTATCTGTGTTATTATTATGCTAGAGGTGTTACTATGAGTTCACGAATGAGTAAATATTATGACGATACTGAAGTAGTGGGAACTAGATATCATCGTAATGAAGAATTATATAAAGAAATTAGCAAAAGTGAATTAGATAACTATGAAGTTAAAAGTAATGCAACAATTTTAGGCGATAATAATAAAGAAATTGATGTCGAAAAAATTAAAAAAATTTTAGATACTAAATATAATACGGTTTCTCAAAGAAAAAGTATTAGACTAGAAGATACTCCGGTAAAAGAAGAAGAGAAAGAAGTAACTAAGGAATATGATATAAATGTTATTTTAGAAAAGGCTAGAGAACAAAAAGTAGAAAATTATGAAGAAGAAAGATTAAAAAAATTACGGGATACACAGTTTGATATATTAAAAAATCTAAATTTAGATAAACCAGATAAAGAAGAAAAAAGCGAGTCAGAAGAAGATGATTTAAAAAACTTAATAAATACTATTGCTTTTAATGAAAATCATAATTCAGCTACTTCGTTAGATATTTTAAGTGATTTAAAAGGAAGTGGAAATACAGAAGTTTTAGAAGGACTAAAAGAAGATGTATCTGAAAAATTAGAGGAAGAAGATACTGACAAAGTTACTGAAAGTGATACTAAAATGATTAATTCATTTTATACATCTTCCAATGCGTTACAAAAAAAGGATTTTGAAGATATTGACGATTTTTCCAAAAGTATTGAATCGAATGGGATATTGTTAAAAGTTATTATAGGGGTAATTATTTTATTTTTTGGCATTGGAATTGCGATATTAATTAAAACTATTTTCTTCTCATAATATTTAATATGAGACAGTTTAAAAAACGAAAAGCTTATAAAAAAAATACAATAATCAAAATATTACTTATTGTATTTTTTTGTGTTTTTATAAATGCTTTAATTCTTTTTAATATTTATGGCAAAAAAGTTACTGGGCGGGCAGTAAAATTAATAGATAGCCAATTAAATACGATTATTTATAATTTTTTTAATGAATTAATAACTCCTAATGTATTAAACCTAGAAAATCAAAATGATTTATTAATAATTAATAAAAATGCCGAAGGGGAAATTTTATCAGTAAACTATAATATGAAAAAGACGTATAGCATTCTTGCTAATATAACTAATATTTTAAAAAAAGGAATTATGAATTTGGAGAAAGGCCAAATTAATATTACTACAAATAATAAATATCTAGCCGCGGGTGAAAAAGGCCTTATTTTAAAAATACCATTGTTTTTAACTAATGATAATCTTTTCCTTAATAATTGGGGGCCTCAAATTCCTGTAATTATCAATTTTAATGAAACCATTTTAACTAATATAAAGACTAAAGTTACCAATTATGGCTTTAATAATGCTTTATTAGAAATATATGTGACAGTAGAAATGCAAAAATTAATTATAACCCCTCTAAATAAAGAAGATAAAAAGTTTCATTATGATATTTTAATTGGGGCTCTGGTTATAAATGGGGAAGTACCGGAATTTTATGGAGAAAAGTATGAAACTAGCAGTAGTATTTTAGATATTCCCAAGGATTTAAGTTTATGATATACTGAAAATAGGGTGAGAGTGTGAAACCATTTTTTGTTAATGAAGCATTTGATAAAGCAATTGATAATTATTTGCGTAGTAAAGATCGTCCAGAAAGCATTCTTTATAATTCTTTTTTAGTGGTTGTTATTAGAATGTTAATTAATATTTATGGTGAACTAGATATTCTAAATCCATATCGAACTAACAATGAAGAAGCATTAAATAATAATTTGGTTAAATATGGTGCTAGTTTAGAACAAATAGATAATTTGAAAAGATTAATTGATGGCTATTATAGAACGGAAGAACATAATGCTAAAGTTATAGCTAAAGAAAAGAATATTTATTTTGTTGAAGTACAAAAGATTGTTATTGATTTATTTAATTTGAAAAGGTTAAATTTCGGTACTACAGAAACTGATAGTAAAGAATTTTTTGATTTATTGTATACTCCGGGAACTTCTAATGCCTTACGCTTATCATATAATTTTAAAGAAGCCGAAAATATTTATGAAATAGCAGAATATTATACAAAAGCAATGAAAGAAGAAGCGCCAGAAGATAATGAAACTAAAAAAGATTTATTAGGTTTTGATATATATAAAATGTTTAATTATAGCATTGCCGATTTAAGTAAAATGAATGGAAACGAAATTGATGAATTAAATAAAGAAATCTATACTTCTTTAGATATAAAAGAGAACGCAATAAATAAAGATTACTTATTGAATAAAAAAATAGCCGAAATAAAAATGCAAAAAAATTTAATTACAAGTGGCAATGGTTATGTGGATATTTTATTAATTATGAGTATAATTGTTACTGTTATTATGGTTGTTATAATATTTAGTACTTTATTTTTTTAGGAGGTTATATGGCACTTAAGATTAGAAATAATGATTATGAAATAATCAAAGATTATGGAGAAACTGTTTTAGCATTAGATTTAAATGATATTGTTACTGATTATTATGATAATTTTGATTATATTGTGGGGGATTGGGCTTATGGTAAAGTAAGACTTAAAGGTTTTTATGACAAAAACAATAAGCTAGTTAAAGAGCATAATAATATAGAAAATGTGGATAATTACCTTACTAATAATTGTGCTTATGGTTGTAAATATTTTATTTTAAAAAAAAATTAATAACAAAGTTGAAAAATAAAGATTGTTTTGATATAATGTTATAGTAGTGAAAGGGTTGACATGATGGGAAAGATAAAACTAAATTTGGTTTCTGGTTCAATAGTAGAGAAACCTTTAATAACCGCTTTTAAAGCAAATGGCAACGAATATGTTGTACTAGATAATGAAATGAATGGATCTATGGGATTACCAATTATTTTAGTATGTAAGTTGAGTAACAATAGATTAGTTAAAATAAATGATCAAAATGAATGGCAAATTGTTAAAGAATACTTAAAAAATATTATTGCTGGAAATCCAATAGAATTTATACCTATTGCTAAAGAAATAAGTGCTGATGATATTTATTATACCCAATTAACATTACCAGTACCTTCTTTTGATACTTTGAAAAAGTCATATAACATTTCTGATGAGCCAACACCAGCAAATGTTTCTAATAATGATGTAGGAATAATGGATTTAAATTTAAATACTCCAGAGCAAAGCACATCAACAGTAGAGCCAACAAATGTACCACCAATAGAAAATACTCCTAATGTTAATGTAACGGCCCCTACTCCAGAGATTCCAGTTATGCCTTCAGCACCAGAAGTGCCAAATATGGAACCAGTAAATGCGAATCCTGAACCAATTCCTTCTACACCAGTGGTAGATATTCAACCAAATATTAACCCTACCCCTGTAGTAGATTTGTCAGCGCCTGTTATAAATAATGATGCTCCGGCAAATATTCCGCCAGTTACACCAGTCATGCCAGAAGCTCCTGTTAGTCAAGAGGCAGCCGTTATTATGCCAGAGACTCCAGCCGTTGAGCCAGCGCCAATTGCAAATAAAGAAGATCGCTTCAAAGATCAAAAAGAAGCATTTATGCAAGCTTGTGAAAATATGTTTGATGCATTAGTGCAAAAATTTGAAAAAGAATTAGAAAATAATAAATAAAATTATATTCTTAAAATAAAGGTTATGGTATGAAAAATAATAATAAAAGATTTACGATTGGAATAATAATATTAGTAATAGTTTGTATTTCAATATTGTCCTTTTTCGTTTATAAAATAATTTCTAATAAATTAGAAAACAATAATATTAATGTTCAAGAAAACGATAAATCTGAAAACAAAGATGAACAACCAAAAGAATCCATTACAGATGGTTATGAGTTAGTTGATTTAAATACTCCACTTACTGAAAGAGAGGATTTAGATATATTTTTAAATCGTGTAGTCGACTCTAAGTATGAAATAGGAAATAATGATAAGTTTACATTTTCTGAAGGTAACGAAAATGAATTTACACTTGGAATAGAAAATAATAGATTTTACGTAAGTTTTTTAAATAAGGAAAAGTATTATTCTAATGTAGATAATGTTTCTAAAATTTATATGGAAACTGGTTGTGGCGGAGAATTATACATATCTTTATTAACAAAAGAAGGCGATGTTTATGTTATCTCGGAGGAAGCCGCTATGGATCTTGAATATAATCATTCTAAAACGCAAAATTATGTAAATAGCTTTATTAAAATTAATCAAAGTATTAAATATACTGATATAAAAGTATGGTTAATCGCAGTTACAACTTGTACTCCGGTTTATGATTTAATTGGTGTAACTGAAAATAATGAAAGTTATATAATTGAAAACGAATATAAATTCGATTATATGGCTAAAATAGGAAAATTATTTATTAAAAATGATAGTAAAATTTATGTAGATGGTAAATATGCCAATTTGAATTTAAAATATTATATGTATTCTTATATAATAACTGATGATAATTATTTATATAATGTTGCTTTTGAAAGAATTAGTTCAAAAAAGGTGAAAGAATTATATAACAAACATGATAGATTCTCAATAAAATATATTGTTATTTATGAAGACGGTACTACCGAAGCTTTAGAAGCAAATGGCATATTAGGTATATTATCTCCTTTCAATATAAATTCTTAAGTAAAACTTAAGAATTTTTCATATAATTAAATAGATAAACATGAAAGAAATAATTAATTATTATTACAATTTAGATTTAGTTGAAGTAGAAGAATTTAAATCCTATTCTACTTTTAATTATTTGGGTGATACTTTTTTCTTTGTTTTTTTTAATCGAACAGAAGAAGAATTTAAAGATATTATTAATATATGTATAGAATTAAAGCAAAAAGGAATTAGAGTTCATGATATAATAATTAATCGAGAAGGAAGTTTCGTTACTAAAGTGGGCGAAAGCTTTTATATTTTACTAAAATTAAATTCTAATAAAGATGAACTAGTCAGTTTTATAAATATTTTTGAATATGCTAATAAATTAAAATTAAATCGGAATAGCAGTAAATTGTATCGAAATAATTGGGGCGATTTATGGAGTAAAAAAGTTGACTATTTTGAGTATCAGATTAAAGAGTTAGGAAAAGATAAAAATATTATTTTAGATTCCTTTAGTTATTATATTGGTTTAGCCGAAAATGCCATTAGTTATGTCAATAAAATAAACAAAGTCATTGGCCTAAGCGAAAATGATAATATTACTTTGGCTCATCGCCGGATTTTTTATCCCAATACTTGTTTAAATTTCTTAAATCCCTTAAGTTTTATTTTTGATTTAGAAGTTCGAGATATTGCTGAGGCCCTTAAAACTAATTTTTTTAATAATGAAGATAGTCTATTGGATTTAATTACCTTTTTAAGATTAAAAAAATTAACTGCTTATAGTTATCATATGTTATATGCTCGTTTATTGTATCCGTCTTATTATTTTGATATTTATGAAGATGTTATGAATAATGATGGAGATCAAGAAAAAATAATCCCTATTATTAATAAAGTCCCTGAATATGAAATATTTTTAAAAAAAGCTTATTTAGAAATAAGCCGTTATACAAACTTAGAAAGAATAGATTGGTTGATGAAAATAGAAGAATAATTTTATATAGGAATATTAATTATTCCTTCAACTTCGGGAATTTCTTCTTTAAACATTTCTAAAAGCCCATCATTAATCGTAGAATCTTGACCTAAACAATTAGAACAAGCACCCGTAAGTTTAATATAGATATATCCTTCTTCAAACTTAACAAATTCTATATCGCCACCATCCATGTTAATATAGGGTCTGATATTTTCAATTAATTCTTTAATCTTTTCTTCCATAGCATTCTTTTCCATTTAAACCTCACAAAGTATATTATATATGACAATTTTTTGTAAGTAAATTATTTTTGTGTTATACTTTAACTAGGTGTTATAATGACAGAAAATTATAAAGTAGGAAATATTATTAAAGGACAGGTCACTGGCATTGAAAAATATGGGGTTTTTGTGTCTGTTGATCCGTGGTATAGTGGTTTAATTCATATTTCAGAAATATCTGATGAATATGTAAAAAATATTGCCGATTATGTAAAAGTGGGCGAAACAATCTATTGTCAAATTTTAGAAGTTGATGAAGAAAATATGCATTTGAAATTATCAATAAAAAACATTAACTATAAAGCTAATAATGATAGCAATATTAAAGAAACTAGGAAAGGTTTTTTACCATTAAAAGAAAATTTAGAAATTTGGATAGCTGAGAAGCTAAAATATTATGAAAATATAAGTAAAAAGGAGAATAAAAATGATTGATTTAAATAATAAAGTTGTAATTATAACCGGGGGTACCAGAGGAATCGGCTTAGAAACAGCCAAAGTTTTTTGCGCAAATGGGGCTAAGGTAATTATTTTTGGTTCTAAAGAAGAAACTGTTAATAAAGCTTTAACCGAATTAACAAAGGATGGTTATAAAGTTGAAGGTTATTATCCAGATTTAGTTAACTTAGAAGAAATCGAAAATACCTTGAAAAAAATTTATAATAATTATGGCCAAATTGATATTTTAATTAATAATGCAGGGATTTCCGCTAATAAAAAAATAGAGGAAACAACTACTTTAGAATTTGATAATATTATGAATATTAATGTTAAAGCTATTTTTAATATGGTTAAAGCAGTAGTTCCTTATATGAAAAAACAAAATAAGGGGGTTATTTTAAACACAAGTTCAATGGTTAGTATTTATGGTCAACCATCGGGAGTAGGGTATCCGGCTAGTAAATTTGCTGTTAATGGAATGACTAAAAGTTTAGCTCGCGAGTTAGCACCTTTTAATATTAGAGTAAATGCTGTTGCTCCGGGAATAATCAAAACTGATATGGTGGCTAGTTTATCTAAAGAAATGATCGATCCTCTTATTAAAACTATTCCCTTAGGAAGAATAGGTGAGCCTGAAGACATTGCCAATGCTTTTTTATTCTTAGCTAGTGATATGGCTAGTTACATAACCGGAGTAATTTTACAAGTCGATGGAGCAGCCCACAATTAAAAGAAAGAAGGTTAATAATGGAAATAAAGGAAATAAACGGTTTAGAATTAGATAATGAAGTTAATAACAATGATAAATTAGTAGTTGATTGTTATGCCCCTTGGTGTGGTCCATGTAAGTTATTAGCTCCCATTATGGAAGAATTAGCCGTAGAGTTCAAAAATATTAAATTTTTAAAAATAAATGTTGATGAAAATGAAAAGATTGCTGTTAAATATGGGATTATGTCTATTCCTACTATTTTGGTGTTTGAAAATGGTAAACTAAAAGAAGAATTAGTAGGGTTAAAATCTAAAGAAGAACTTAGTAATCTTTTAAAGTAGTCTAATAACTATTTAATTTATTTTTCATATATTGATATTGGAGGTATTTATGGAATCTGACTATCAATTTGGAAATAAATTTTATAATTATTTTGATACCATAGGGATTGAGAGTAGTGAATATAAAATATTAGCTCCCGAGCAAGAACAACAAAGACAACCGGGATTTGAATATTTAATGACACCTAAGCCTATATTTGATAATCCTAATTATAAAGGCAGTAATAAATTAAAAGACAAAGTTGCTATTATAACTGGTGGCGATAGTGGTCTAGGTCGAGCGGCAGCGATTGCTTTTGTTAAAGAAGGGGCTAAAGTAGTTATCCCTTACTATGATGAACATATTGACGCAATGGAAACTAAAGAATATATTGAAAAATTAGGAGGAGAATGTTTATTTTTAGCTGGGGATATCACTGATAAAAATTTTTGTGGGCAAATAGTAGCGGAAACTTTAAAGAAATACGGTAAAATTAATATTTTGGTAAATAATGCTGGCGTCCAATATCAAGCTGACTCTCTTGATTTAATAAGCGATGAACAATTTGATTGGACAATGAAAGTAAATGTTTATGGAATGTTTTATTTAACTAAAGAAGTATTACCATATTTGCATTCAGGCGATTCAATAATAAACTTGTCTTCAATAACTACTTTTTATGGTGATCCGCAATTAATTGATTATGTTACAACTAAAGGAGCGATTGTTGGTTTTACAAGAGCATTAGCTAGAAATTTGGCTCTAAAAAATATTAGAGTTAATGCAATAGCACCTGGATTTTTCTGGACTCCTTTACAACCCGCTTGTTGGGTGAAGGAAAAAATACCATCTTTAGGGGCTGAAGCTGCTATGGCTAGAGGGGCTATGCCTTATGAATTAGCTCCCACCTTTGTTTTTTTAGCTTCTGACGATTCGAGTTATGTAACTGGACAAGTAATTCATAATAATGGCGGCCAAATAATGGGCTAGATTAAAAACTAGTGATATAATAATATTTAGAAGGAGTATTGGTATTTATGAAAGAAGCAAAGATCAAAAATTTATTACCTATTTTAACAATTTGTTTAATTGCATTTTTAATAATTATTATTGTAATATTTTATTTTAAGAATGAGGCAATTGAAGATAAATATGAAGAACTAGAAGAACGTTATGAGTATTTGTATGAAAATAATAAATCTAATGAGCAACAAAATGAAGATATTAACTTTTTATCCCAAAATGAGGCTTTAGATATTGTCTTAAAAAATTTAAATATTACAAAAGATAAAATAAGTGATTTGGATATTGAATTAGAATATAAAGCCAGATTTAGTAGTCAAGTTTATGAAATAAGTTTTAATTATAAGTATTTGGAATATGAATATTATCTTGATCCTGTAACGGGAAAAATATTAGATTCTTTAAAAAGTATCAATTAAAAAAGTATTGTGAGTATTAATAAATCATGATACTTTTTTTAAAATATTTTATTTAAAATTTTGTAACAAAAATTATTTTAAAAAGTATAATTAATGAACGAGGTATTAAATATGACATCCGATTTTGAAGAAATATATGCTAAATATTATTCCAGTATTTATCGTTATTTATTATCAATAACTAAAAATAGTAACTTAGCAGAAGAAATAACTCAGGAGACATTTTATAAAGCATTGAAAAATATCAAAAAATATAATCCTAAATATGAAATGTTTACTTGGCTTTGCAATATTGCCAAAAATACCTATTTTAGTCTTTATAAGAAAAATAAGAAAAATACGGAGTTGGAATCTGAAGTTCCGGATACTGCTAAAGATATAATTAATAGAATAATAGATAGCGAAACAAATGAAGAGATATTAAAAATAATTCATGAATTAGAGGAACCATATAAAGAAGTTTTTACTTTGAGAATATATGGCGATTTATCTTTTAAACAAATTGGAAATATATTTAATAAAACAGAAAGTTGGGCCCGGGTAACCTTCTATCGTTCAAAAATTAAAATTAAGGAGAGATTAGATGAAAAAGAATTGTGATATTGTCAAAGATTTATTGCCATTATATGTAGATAAAATATGTTCTCAAGAATCTGAAGAATTTATCCATAAGCATTTAAAAGATTGCCCAGAATGTCAAAATTATTTAAATGGATTACAATATAATATAAAAACTCGCAAATCTGATGATGAAAATGCTTTTAAAAAATTTATTAAAGGAATTAATTTTAAAATAATAAGAAATAGTATTTTAATAACATTTTTAATAACATTTTTGCTTTTGATCGTTTTAGGCACAATAAATAATTATGAATTTAGTGTGCCATATAATGATGATATGGAAATTTTGTTTTGGAATAATGATAATTATAAATGGAATTTTCAATTTTCAAATTCTAAAGGTGGTTATGCTTATGGAACACATTTAACTAGGGAAGAGAATGGCCAACCGGTTAATTTAATTTTTATTACTTGGAAAGCAACCGTAAGCGAGAGATTAGATAAATACTCTAAATTAAGTGCAGGGCCAGATAATTTAGATTATGCTAATATCAATCCCAATGAGAAAATGAGAGTATATTATACAACTGAAAGTCTAGATAAGATTAATAAATCAACGGAAGAAGAAGTTAATAAGATTATCAATAAATCAAAATTAATATTTACTAATGAACAAAAAGCTAGCAAAATTACTTGCAATTTAAATAATCAAGAATATGATTATACGTTGGTGTATTATAAGGAAAATAAACAAATAATACATAGTTTAAATGACGATATGATGCCTAAAGAGTTATTACAAAAAATATATTCTATAGATGGTGAGAAAGAAAGCGTTTGGTTTCCGGGAGATAAATATGATACAATATTTAAAAAAACAACCGATTATATGCAAAAAAATGGTGGAGTCTGTAATATAGAAGATACAAAAGTGGTTATTACAACATTAAAAAAATAAACACGAAAAACTATTAGTCAAGCATGTTAATTTGCTTGGCTTTTTCATTTTAGTACCAACTTCCCAAAATTAAGGATTTCGAGTTCTATTTAATAACTTGAATGATTTATATTTTGGGGGCTTATCTTCTATAATATGTGAAGAAGAGTCTTGAAATATTAAAGTAGCTTTTTTTAATATTTCGTTAATTTCTTCCGGTAAAACCGTTTCAAAAAACTCAATAATTTGTTGATTTTTGTTTTCTTTTAAAAATATTTTATCGTTTATTCTTTTTACTATACATTTATAGCCATTTAAAAACTTTCAATAGCGTTATATCCATAACCATCAATAATATATCCTTCCGGTAAAATCTCGCTAACAATATTTAAATATTGATATATTTGCTCCAATGATAAATAATCTAAACCACTATATATTAATGCTTTTCCTATAATAATGTCACTATCTATAAATTTCATAATTTACACGCCTTCATTGTATTGCTTATAAAAAATCTATAACTCGTTTAACAATAAGCAAGTGCATTTCCTCAATTCACCAATAATTAATTTCAAATTAATAAATATTTTATCATAAAGTTAATCATTTTAAAACTCGAACTATAAAAGTCCGAGTTTCCTATCATAATGGTGGCTCCAGCGGGAATTGAACCAGCGACACAAGGATTTTCAGTCCTCTGCTCTGCCAACTGAGCTATGAAGCCATAATGGCGGTTCGTACGGGATTTGAACCCGTGATCTTCTGCGTGACAGGCAGACGTC
>CANRDE010000020.1 GCA_947629325.1 uncultured Bacilli bacterium | reverse complement strand
ATTTAATGTATCTTCTGCTAGATCAAAAGTTATTTTATCTGAATTATTAAAAGAAAAAATTATAGAAAAAGTTGGTAATGGAAAAAATACATATTATGTATTAAAATAAAATTGACTGATTTACTATATATCAAATCGTTATGAGTGAAAGTTGCAGATATCTTCTACAATCGTTCCATTAGGAAATCTGTTCGAACTTTTTGAACATCGATATATAGAAAGCAATCGGAAGATTGCTTTTTATTGTATAACTTTCCTATCATATAAAATTAATTTATCAATTAAGAATTTTATATATCTTTTAAATGATTTAATACTATCCATAATTTTAGCAATTAAACATTCCTTTTTGTGATATAATATATTTTAGAGGTGAAATTACTATGAAACCAGGTATAGGTGTTGGAGTAATGATAATAAAAGAAAACAAAATATTGTTAGGGCTAAGAAATCCTGATAAAATAAAAGCCAGTAGTGAACTAGAAGGTCAAGGGACTTGGACAATGCCGGGAGGAAAAGTTGAATTTATGGAAAAGTTAATCGATGCTGCCAAAAGAGAATTGGAAGAAGAAACTAATTTAAAAGCAACAAAACTTGAATTTTTATGTATATCTGATGATATGACAGAAACTGCTCATTATGTTACTGTGGGATTTATAGTTAAAGAATATAAAGGGGAAATAAAAACTATGGAACCCGAAACAATATTAGAATGGAAATGGTTTGATTTAGATGATTTACCAACTAATTTATACAAACCAAGTCAAAAATGCATTGAAAAATATAAAAATGGAGTAATTTATGAATAAGTTATATAAAACTTTAGATATATATACTGCTTGGCTTGTAGAGGTTAATTCACAACATAATACTCTTGGTGGAATTAAAAATATTATTGGTATCAAAGTAACACATAATGGAGAACAATTATTTTATTCTATTCTTGATGATTGTTTTTTTCATATTCTTCCTCAAGATTATTCTACCAGAGATCTTTATAGAAAACTTTTTGTTCAAATATATGAATATCTAAAACCGCCCTTTGAATATAAAACATTTGGTATGAAACTATACCATTATATAAACAAAGATTATATTACTAAGCAAGAAATAATAGAAATTAAAAAAAATAAGGAATGGTTATTTGGATATCAGAGTGATTTCAGTTATGAAGCATTAAAAACTGATACTACAGTTGATTATGAAAATCCTCTAATGGTAGAAGAAAATACTATTGATACTGTTCAAGAATATGAAGAAAAACTTAAAAGACCATTAAGTTATGAAAGTGATCACATATATGGACCACATAATTACAAAAGAAGAATATTAAAATAAAACTACTAATATTAATAATACAAATTAATATTTATTATTAAATTTTATCTAAAAATGTATAATACTTCCTTTAGGATTTCAATTTATGAATTCATTCGAATCATTTTGATTCGATTTTTTTATTTTATTTTCTTTTTTAAAATTTTAAATTACTTAAGTCAAACACCCATACAAATTATTTAATTTCGCATACATTATCAGTGGGATAGTATAATACTATTTCTAATTTAAGTTAATAGAAAGGGGAATATGATATGCATAAAAATAAAATGATAATTCTTATAGCCTTTCTTGCCACTATTATATTGATGGCCACTGGTTATTCCACATTTGCGACTGATTTTACCATTAATGGCACTACCGAAATTACAGGTGAATGGGATGTTCGAATAACCAATATAACACCTACCCAAGTACCCGAAGGTTGTGATGCCGGTACGCCAACTTTTACTAAAGATACAATTAATTTTTCTGCTAAACTTAATAAGCCCGGTGATGAAATTATATATGAAGTTACCATTGAAAATTTAGGGACTATTGATGCTGAATTACAAACAATAATATTTACGGAAGAAATTGATGGTATTGAAGAAATTAACTATACTACATCTGAACTTAAGAAAGACTTAAATGTTGGTGATTCCACTACTTTCAATATCATGGTAACCTATGTTAAAAATACTACAAGTATTCCCGATGTTAAAACTAAAACTTTAATGGGGATAATAGAATATGTTCAAAAAGAAAATTCCTAAGTATAAACAATTATTTATTATTTTAATCATTTATACCTTAAGTCATGTCTTTTTAGGTTCTAATAATTTTTATCTTAATTTTATTAATCCTTTATTTTGGTTATGTTTTCTAATTATTTTTTATCAAAAGTTAAAAATACTTAATAAAAAAGAAATCAATATTACTGTAATTATTTCGCTTATCTTTTTCATCCTTTATTTATCTAGTGGTTTTATTTTTGGGTTTACTAATAGTCCTTATAATCATTCCTTAATTAATATGTTTAAAAATTTAGGGAAAACTATTTTACCAATATGGGGAATGGAAATATTACGTTATAAATTACTTAAAAGTAGTAAAAACTATGAAGTTTTAATTACTATTATTATCATTATAAGTGAAATTAATTTTAAAGCCCTTTTAATTACCCATAACATTACTTTTTTCCACTATTTTATTTCTATGATTATTCCAAATATTACCCAAAATATTTTATTTACTTATCTATCTTTAAATTCAAACTATAAAATTCCAGTAATTTTTCGCCTATTTAACGAAGTACCCAAATATATTTTACCATTTATTCCTTATAGCAATTGGTTTATTACTGGATCTTTTGCCATCATAAAAGTTTTAATTATTTACTATTTATTTAAATATCATATTTTTAATAAAAAGACTATCAAACATTATTCCAATAAAACTATACTACTTTATCCTTTAACTATTATTGCATCAATTATCTTAGTTTTATTCATGTTAGGACTTTTTAATTATAAACCGATAGCTATTCTTTCTAATAGTATGAGTCCTATTTTTAATAAAGGCGATGTGGTCATTTATAAAAGCAATGTTAGTATTTCACCGGGCGATATTATTGTTTTTCAAAATAGTAGACAAATGATTGTGCACAGGCTTATTAGTATGAATGAATATTATATTACTAAAGGAGATGCGAATAATACCGTCGATTATATGAAAATAAAAAAGGAAGATATAAAAGGTGTTTATCAGTTTCATATCAAATATTTAGGTTATCCCGCTATTTGGTTAAATGAAATTTTTTCTAAGGAGAATTAAAATGTCAAACAAAAGAAAAAAATTAATTATTTTAAGTATTATCATTATTTTAACAATATTTCTTTTTTTAGGAGTAATCTATAAAAATAAACAAAATAATAATACCTTAAAATTTAAAAATAATACTTATTATGAAGTTACTTTAAAACCAAATAATTATTTTGAAGAAAATAAAATAGATGCTAATAATTATTATATTGCGAGCGCCATTAAAAGCATTGATATTTATTTTAATTATTATTTAAAAAATAACAAAAACATTAATTATACTTATGATATTACTGCTACTTTAAAAAGTTATGCTGATAATGGAACTAAATTAGTTTGGACTAAAGATTTTAATTTTAAAAAGGTAAATAATCTAAATAAAAAAGAAATTAATATAAAAGAAAATTATAATTTAGATTACGAATACTATGTTAATTATGTTAAATCTTTTCAAGAATATTATCATATTAAAACGGAAAGTTATTTAGATGTTAAACTTAATATTAAGATTAATGCTGAATATAATTCTTATGTTTTGTTAACTATTCCTATTAATGAAAATGTCTTTGAAATTACGATGAAAGAAGATAATTCTTTTTTAGAAAATAATAAACAAAATAATAATTTTAATAAAATATTAATTTTTATTTTTACTATTATAGTTATTGCTATTTTATTAAACAAAATATTATTTAATAAAGATGATGAAGAAAAAATTATAAAAGAATATCAAGATATAATTATAACAATTCAAAATAAACCTTATATAAATAGTAATAATATTATTTATTTAAAAAATTTTAAAGATTTAATTAGTATAGCATTAAATAACAATCAAAATATTTTTAATTATCAAAATAACTACTACACAATTATAGATAATACTTATTATATTTATCTTAAAAAAGATGATATTTAGTATCAGTACTTTATATCATCTTTTTATTTGCTTAATTTTCTAACATAAGGTTTAAAATCAAAATCAAAATAAGTCCAATAGCCACCCTTTGGTAATGCTAAATAATTTTCTATATATTGATTAGTCTCTGGTGATATATTATTTATTCTAAAAACTCCATTTTCCGTTAATACTAAAGGCACAACATATCGAGTTTTAGCCTTAACATTGATACAATATTTATTATTTAATTGTTCATTACTTTTATAAACTTGTGTAGCCTCCATAAAATTTCTGAAACTTATAGCTAAATACTCATCATCACAGTTTAAGATTTTTTCAATTATTTGCTTTTCTGAACAATTATATAAATCTTCAATAGTCAAATAACCAGCATTATTCATTGATTTACACATATCAGCAAGAAATTGCATTGATGTTCTATCTTTATCACTTACCCATTCTGGCCATAATTTAGAAATTATTCTAATATATTCTTCACAAATTTCTTGATGTTTAAATCCTAATTCATCTATCCCTTCTTCATTTTTTAATATAGTAACATCATTATATATTTTTTTAATTGTATCTAATTCCCATACTCTAAAAAAAGTTAAGCCACTTGAAAAAGTATATTCAAATCTATCTGCTGATAATTTTGGTGTAGCATTATCGGCAATTGGATATATCTTATAATCACATATCTCTTCTAAATTAATACCATCTCTTTTTAATAATGCCATTATTTCCTTGGAATTTTGAATAATTTCAGTTGTTCTTTCTTCAGTAGATTCTTGATGCTCAAAATCGCCATTCATAAAATCAATACAATGTTTAAATACAGGAGTTGCTATATCATGAAATAAACCTGCTAAAGTTTGTTTTTTATCATGTGTAAAATGCCATATAATGAGAGCTACTCCTACACTATGGTCTAAATTTGAATACCAATATTTTATATTAAAACATTTTGTATAATCATCACCACAATTCAAACTAATTGTACTTATTCTTTGCATTTCGGGAGTATTTATATACTCTAATAACCATTCCGGAAAAATTGGCGATAAAATTTTAAAATATTCTTTTACTTCCCTATTTAATAAATCGTAATAATTATTCATAATCTCACCTATGTCTATATATTTTAGCATAATTTATTAGAAATTTATATAAATTTTCATATTTTCTAATTCTTATTTATAAAATTCTTCCCATAATTCATCATTAATCATTACTTTAGGAGATAAATTTAGTTTATCTGAAAAAACTTGAATAGCCTTAAAAACCTTTTTAGTAAAATAATAATTGTTTAATTCTTCGAAATCAATTTTAGCATCACATATAAAATTTATATAAAAATTATTATTTTCTATTTTAAATTGAATATCATCTATATATTGGTATTGTTTATTACCTTCTACTTGTTTACCATATTCACTAATTCTTGATTTTTTTATATCTATCTTATCAGCTAAGATAATTACAAGTTGCATTATATTATCAGTAATAAAACCATCACTATGATTTTTTATGGCTTCTAAAACAAGATTTTTATTTTTTAAATGAATATTATTTTCTTCAAAATATTTTTTAGCAAATTCATAACTTCTTTGGGCATGATTATCTTTCCCTAAAGTACAACCTGTATCATGTAAAATCGCCGCTACTTTGGCTTCATTTATAAAATCTTCATCATAATTTAAGGCCTTTAATATTTTTTCACAATAATCTGCAACATTGTTAACATGATTATAATCGTGATAAGCATAGCCATTTTCTTTATCTTCATATTCGTGAATTTGGTTATATATTTCGATTACTCTTTTATCATTTTTTATTTTATTAAATAAATCTTTATCCATAAGTTTTTCTTTCTCCCAGTTGTATTTTACAACATAATTAGTTAAATTAAAAGATAACTATGGTTAATATTTAATAACTACTTATTATCTTTATAAGTTATATCATATTGACTTGGCCCTTTAATACATTTACCTTTTTTATCAAACCTTGAAGCATGACAAGGACAATCCCAAGTTTTATCTTCTTCATTAAAAATTAAACTACAACCTAAATGGGGACAACGATTATAAACTTTATAAACCTTATCATTTTCTTTATAAATGCCAATACTTATGCCATTTTTAGTTTCAAAACTAACATTTTCATACCACTTTTTATTTTTTCCAATCTTACTTTTAATAAATCCTTTAATGTTACTATAAATATTTGTTAAGATACCACCTAAATCAGTTATATTAACTCTTAACGGATCACAAAGACTCATATACTTATTCTTTTTATTCAAAACTAAATCACTTAATATTAAACCCGCTAAAGAACCATTAGTCATTCCCCAAGTATTATAACCCGTCCCAATTAATAAATTATGTTTTTTATTAAGATAACCAATGTAAGGTATTTTATCAATTGTTAATAAGTCAGTATTTTTCCACACATAACTTGGTGATAATTTTAAATCATTTAATTCTTTAATTAACTCGCCATAATTTTCTTTTTCATCTAAATTATCACATATCTGACTCGATTCAGTTAAATAAATTAAATATTCTTGCCTATCTTTTTGATATCTTACGGAAGTAGTTGGTTTAGAACTAGTAATTAAAGTATAGTTTTTGGCATTTGTTAAAGAGGCTCCAATATAAGATTTTTCTATTGTACACTTTAAAGGCATAACATAAGGAAAGAGAAAAAAAGGATAAAGAGATGCAATAATTAATTTTTGACATTTAACGGTATAATCTTCGGTATAACAAATAAATACATTATCTTTTTCTTCAATCCTAACTACTTTGGAATTTTCATAGACCATTTTGCCATTTTTTAGGCAAATCTTTTTTAAGGCTTGTAAGTATTTTAGAGGATGAAAAACATAAGTATCTTGAACTTTAATGGCATATTTACTTTGAATAAAGTCAATATTATTGGTAGTTTCCAAAACTTTAACTCCCATCTTTTCGAGTATTTCTTTTTCTCTTTTTATTTTAGGTACATCTTCTAAGTTATCCGTATAAACATAAGAATCAACTACTTCTAAATCACATTTAATTTTTTCGTTTCGAATTGTCTCTGTTATAAATTTAATGGCATCTTTTTGACTTTCATAATATTTTTTAGCTACTTGATAATCATATTTATTTTCGATCTCTTGATAAATTAATTCTTGTAAATAATTTATTTTACCGGTTGTGTGTCCAGTAGAACCTGAACCAATGGTACTAGCTTCTAAAAGAGCAATTTTTTTATTACTATTTCTTAAATTATATAAAGTTGATAAACCAGTAATTCCACCACCAATAATTAGAATATCTAAATCTAAATCTTTATTTAAAATATATTTATCACTATTATCGTTATCTTTTAACCATAAACTTTTATTTTGCATTATATCACCATTATTATTATGTCTTAAAATTTTTAATTTATTATTTTTGCAAATTTTATATCTTTATTTCTTTCTTTTTGGGTTATAATATTAATAGAAGGTAGAGATAAATGAAAAAATATTATGTACTTGTTATTAGTTTAATTATTATTTTAGTTCTTATCTTAATTCCTAAAAAATATACCCCCAAATTAGAAACGATCAAAGTAGAAAACCATTTACATACTGAAACAATTGCGGGTTTAGTTATTAAAAATACAGAAGATACTGTTACAATTTTAAATGAAAGCCAAAAACTAACTTTTAATAGTACGGAAAAATTTACTAAAGGAAGTCTTATTGAACTTACTTGTGTGGGGAAAATTAAAACTACAGAAGAAAAACAAACTTGTCAAATTGTGGAATCTAATATCCAAGATGCAAATTATATACCTGCTAGTTATTTAGATAATGGAATATTTAGTGATTACTACTATTTAGCTTATCAAAAATTAAAAAGTTTAAGTTTAGAGGAAAAAATTGCCCAAACATTAATTGTTCATTATCCTAGTGATGCTGTAAATGTTCAAAAGAAATATCAATTTGGAGGTTATATATTCTTTAAAAAAGATTTTGATAATAAAAATAAATCTAGTGTTCAAAAAATGCTGAAAGATTTAAATAATGTTTCCAACACCCCTATTTTAACGGCCATTGATGAAGAAGGTGGCAAAGTCTCGCGTATTAGTAGTAATAAAAATTTAGTTAGTGAGCCTTTTAAATCACCACAAGAATTATATCAAGAAGGGGGACTTAATAAAATTAAAGAGGATGTTAAAAATAAAAGTGCTATTTTAAAAGAACTAGGATTAAATTTAAATTTAGCACCAGTTGTTGATGTTTCCACTGACCCTAGTAATTATATTTATAGTAGAACTTTAGGACTTGGTACTAATGAAACTAGTGAATATGCTAAGACTGTTATTGCAGCAAGTAAAAACACTGGAGTATCCTATACTTTAAAACATTTTCCCGGTTATGGTAATAATTTAGATACCCATAAAACTTCTTCATTAGATTATAAAAGTTATGATGAAATAATGCAAACGGATATACCTCCCTTTAAAGCGGGGATTGCTGCTGGTGCTGAAAGTATAATGGTTAGTCATAATACCGTTCTAAATATTGATGCAAATAATCCAGCATCTCTATCTAAAAAAATACACGATGTATTAAGAGATAACTTAAATTATACCGGAGTCATAATTACTGATGATTTAAATATGAGTGCTTTAAAAAATATCTCCAATATTGAAGTTAAAGCCCTTTTAGCAGGAAATGATTTACTTATTACTAGTGATTACGCAAATAGTTATAAAAGAATATTAGATGGTATCAATAAGGGACTTTTAAAAGAGGAAGAATTAAACATGAGGGTATTTAAAGTACTCGCTTGGAAATATTATAAAAATTTAATGTAACATAAAAATAATCACTTAGTAATATTATTTACTAGGTGATTTTAAATGCAAAACAATCTACTTAAAAATATCTTTTATTTATTCTTTCCTCTTTTATGTGGTTCTTTAGTAGGACTTTTAATTAGTAATTCGATGGATTATGGTATTATTAATAAACCATTACTATCGCCACCGGGATTTATTTTTCCAATAGTTTGGTCAATTTTATATTTGCTTTTAGGTTTATCTTACTATCTTTATAAGAAAAATAGTAATGATAATTTAACTTTAGATAAAGTATATTATATAAGTCTTTTAGTTAATCTTTTATGGAGTGTTTTCTTCTTTATCCTAAAATGGCGTTTATTTACTATATTTTGGACACTTTTATTACTAGGACTAGTTATCTATCTTATGTATTTATATTTCAAAAGTTATAAACCATCTTTTTATCTAAATATTCCTTACTTAATTTGGTTACTTTTTGCAACCTATTTAACCATTGGTGTCTATATTTTAAATTAGTTTTGCTCTATTTAAGTAGAGTTTTTATATACTCTTTATAATTTATAAATTCTTGATCTTGATTATTTATTTGTAAAACATATAAAATTTTACCTTGTAAACTTTGCAAGTATTGCTTTTTATCATATAAATTTAATCTTTCTAAATGAGAATCTATACCATATTTTTTCAAATAATATATTTCTTGGCGAATTTTTTTGCGATAATTTTTAGATACTTGAATTTTTTTATTAACTATTAAACCCGTTACATTTTGACTTTGATAATTTTTAACAATATGAATTTTAGAATCATTAAGATTTAAACCTAATTTATATAAATGTTTACGAACTATTTGTATTATTTCAGAAGGATTAAAATCACCTGAAAAAGTCATGTCATCAGAATATCTTGTATAATTTATATTTTTTCTTTCACAAATAACTCCAATTTTTTCATCAAAATCTTTCATAACTAAATTAGAAATATAAGCTGAAGTTGGGGATCCTTGAGTTAAATGATCTTCATATGTACAAAGGGTTGTTAAAAGCATTCCTATAGATTTTGGAAAGTATTCAATTGGAAAGCAAGAATTATAAACGTCTAAAAAAGCAATATTTTCAAAAAAATCTTTAATGTCAAGTTTTAATATTATTTTTTTGTTTATATGTTCAATAGCGTTGTCTTTTAATGAAATTCCTTTTTTATAAGCTTTAGCATATTTAGAAATTTGCTTATTATTTAAGATATTATTTAAAATATTCTTTTGAATAGTTTTTAAAAGTGGTACTGGTTCATAAATAGTTCTTAAATGGCCATTTTTCTTTTTAATTTTATATATATGATAATTATTTTCAATATTATTGCTTAATGAATATAAAGTTTTTATATATTTCTTTTTATCATTACATTTAAATAATTGGAGAGATAATAAAAATTCATTACATTCTTTTATACCAATGTATTTCCACATTTTATTACCTCCCAATTGCAGTACTAAAGATAGAGTAATATGGAGATGGACTTAAGCGAATGCGTCTACACAAGGTGTAGTGCAGTCCATTGGAGTATTACTATTAAATCTATCTAACTTAAAAATAGTTCTTTAACGACTCGCTAAAGTAGGAATTATAAATTCCAATCACTACTGCGACTTCTATTATAGCATTTAAAAGTTTAAAATAAAAGTTTTAATCAAGTTTTAATTATTACTTATTTAACCATTAGACTTTTTTTAGAATCTATCCAAGTTTTATTTTCTTCTATAAAAATATTATTTTCATTCCATAATTCTTCTTTTGACTTACTATAATATTCAATTTGTTGTAATTCACAATAAAAGCAATTTATTAATCTTTTAATATCCTCTATATTTTTGATATTATCTATATAAATAGAAGTTTTTGTACTACCATGAGTACTTATTAAATTAAAATCATATTTCCTACAAAATTCCTCTATAAACTCTAAATTATCCCATTTTAGATAATAAACTTCAAAAGCATTAAGCTTAGCATTTAAATTTAAAATTGATGTTTTTAAAATTCTAAACAAGCCTTTTTCTTTATCCTTAATAAAATCTACATAAGCATTTTCTTTTAAGGTTGTTACTAAATCCTCACCATATTGCTTATTTAATTCTTCTAATCTTTTTTCTCTTTGTATCACTGTTTTTGAATCCCCTAATAATTCATATAAACTTTGCATTTTTCCTCCTATTAATGTTTAATATTATAAAGCAATAAATAAAACAAATCAACCACTTCAAGATTTTAATATAAAAATAGCTACCATTTAATATGATAACTACTTTTTTAATTCTGGTATTAACTTTTGTAAATTATTAACTATATCGTAAGTTCCCCCAGTAAACAAACCAACACCTGCTAAAACTAAACTAAAATCCTTAGTAATTAAATAATAAATTAAAGCCGTTATTAAACCTATAATTAAATTTTGAATAGGAATTAATTTATTATTAATGTTGGGCATTTTTTTAACAATTATTCCTAAAATGAAAGTTACGATAGCTGTAACAATAACAAATATTGTATGTAACATTAACCTTCACCCATAGATAATTTATGCGAAATAATTAAGATTAAATAATTAAATCATCTAATTAATTTTGATGTTTACTATTATAATTTATGGCAAAGTTATAACTATCCCGACACATTTCTTCAATACCTTTAGTGGCTTCCCAATTTAATTTCTCTTTAGCATAAGTTGGATCAGCATAACAAGCATCTATATCTCCCGGTCTTCTTTCCACAATTTGATAAGGTACTTCAACTTTATTAACTTTTTGAAATGTTTCAACTAATTCTAAAACACTATAACCTTGACCAGTTCCTAAATTATAGGCATCTACTCCGGTATTATTTAAAACTTCTTCTATAGCTTTAACATGGGCTTTAGCTAAATCAACAACATGAATATAATCTCTTACTCCCGTACCATCTTTAGTTTGATAATCATTACCAAAAATACTTAATATTTTTAATTCTTTAGTAGCTACTTTAACGATATAAGGCATTAAATTATTAGGTATATCATTAGGATTTTCACCGATTAAACCAGATGGATGGGCACCGATCGGATTAAAATAACGTAGTAAAGCCACACTCCAATTATTATCAGATACATATAAATCAGTTAGAATACCTTCATTATATAATTTAGTTCTACCATATGGATTAGTTGCTGATAAAGGAAATCCTTCTTTAATTGGTAATTCTTTAGGAGAACCATAAACTGTTGCACTTGATGAAAAGACAATTTTTTTACAATTAAATTCATTCATTACTTCACATAATGTAATTGTTGAACCAATATTATTACGATAATAATTAAGTGGTACTTTTACACTTTCTCCAACAGCTTTTAAACCTGCAAAATGAATGACCGCATCAATTTTGTGTTCCTTAAATATCTTCCGCATTAATTCTTTATCACATACATCACCTTCATAAAAAATTACTTCTTTATGCGTAATTTCTTTAATAAAATCTACTACTTCTCTTTTAGAATTACATAAATTATCGACAATGACAACTTCATAACCACTTTCTAAAAGTTCTACACAAGTATGACTACCAATATAACCTGTTCCCCCAGTAACTAATATTTTCAAATTTTCCCTACTTTCTAAATTAATTATAACTGATACAAATTAATATATCCATAAAAAATGTTGAAAACTATTAAATTTTCGGTTCTAGAATTTCTGGTGTGAAGTAAATTTTAACAAAACCTAGGTAGAATCTAATAAAAACAGGTATTTTTAATGT
>CANRDE010000019.1 GCA_947629325.1 uncultured Bacilli bacterium | reverse complement strand
TTGTCTCGTTAGCTCAGTAGGTAGAGCATTTGACTTTTAATCAAAGGGTCTGGAGTTCGAATCTCCAACGAGACACCAGTTATGTTTGAAGCAGCTTTTAGCTGTTTTTTATATTGGCAAAATAAAAAACGCAAATTTAAATTACGTTTTCTACAAAGAGCCAATTTTATAAATAAACTTTTTATTCTTTTTTGCGAATAAATAGAATAATCAATATTTACACTCCCAATATTATAGCTCTTTCTATTATAATTATATAATTTATCTTTCAAATGTGTATTTATAAATCAAAAGTTTTACATTTTTTTACGCAATCTTAAAATTCGACATTTTATTTACATGTTATATGTTATAACTGTTTTTGGGTGGTTTTGATGAAAGAAGACATTATCAGTTTAAAAAAAGAATTTATAAGAATAAAAAAGATGGGCTTGATCAAATCATTAAGAAATGGCTCGACCGGACTTGGATACACATTTGAAGCCTTATTAAATAAGGAGGAAGATCAAGAGTGTAAACCAGATTATGGAACTATTGAGTTAAAATGTAAATTGGGCTATACAAAAGCACCGATTTCTTTATTTAGTTGCGCACCTAAAAAAGATAATAATCCTGCAATTAAATACATATTTGATAATTATAGCTATCATCGTTATGGCAATCTCAATGATATTAAAATTTTTGCGGCGCGTGTTTATTCAAAATTTGCTATCAATATATATGGTTATCAATTTAAATCATTTGTTGATTATTATAAGCAACAAATCACTTTAAAAGCCTATTACAACGAGCGCTTCCTTGAAGATATTTGCTACTGGAGTTTTGATGTTTTGAAAGAAAAACTTATAAAAAAATTATCAATTTTGGCAATAATTTATGGTTATCCTTACTATCGATCAGGCATAAAATATTACAGGTACTTAAAAATGAATATTTATAAGTTAAAGAATTTTAATAAATTTCTTGAATTGATCGAAAGCGATAAAATATATATTAATTTTTATTTAAAGTTAGATGAAAGGTCAATTGTAAAAGATCATGGCGTAGTATTTAAGATAAAAAAGGATGATATATCGGAATTGTTTGATGAAATTAAATAAAAATTTAAATAGGTGCTCGACCATAAATATTATTTAGTATTTAGGGATTGATTTTTTTAAATGGTTGTAATATAATATTTATACCGAATGGGAACCGCGCGCCCATAGCTCAATTGGATAGAGCGTTAGACTACGGATCTAAAGGCTGGGGGTTCGACTCCCTCTGGACGCACCATTTTCTCGAGAAGTAGCACAGCTTGGTAGTGCGCGTGGTTTGGGACCATGAGGTCGCAGGTTCGAATCCTGTCTTCTCGACCATTAAAAAAATCCTATAAATAATTAGGTTAAAATATAAGAAGTACGTAAAAAAATTAACGTACTTTTTCTTTTTTTAATAAAAGAAGTTTTTGACAACATTTGTCGAATCTATTTTTATTTTAAAAAAAACTGATATTATATAAATAGGTGAGAAAGGAATGAGAATAGACTTTATGATAAATGAGTTATTAAAAAAAGTAGAATATGCAAATATTTGGGTTGAAACTATAAATCTTAAAGAACTTGACAAGAAAAGCATATATCGTTTATAATTTCATTGTTAGAAGGTGGTTCAATGTATAGTGATCGAATTTATTTGACTCCTCAAGATATTTTAGAAAAGGATTTTAAAATAGATGCAAGAGGCTATAGGCCACAAGAAGTAGACAAATTTCTTGATATGGTAATTCGTGATTATACAGAGTACAATTCTATCATAAAAAAATTAGAAAAAGATTTAAAGGATGCAACTGATGATAATAACGCATTGAAAAAAGAAATTAGAGTATTAAATGAACAATTAGAAGTAAATAAAACTGAAATTAATAATACTCGTTCAGTTTCTAATGTAGATTTATTAAAAAGAATTAGCCAATTAGAAAAAGTTGTATTTGGTAAAGAAGAATAATATTTGGCGAATGCTGCATTATTCGGTAATGTAGAGGAAAGTCCATGCTCTCACAATCTGAGATGATTGTAAATGTTCGTGCTTAAGGAAAAAATAACTTAAGGTAGCTAATAGCTAACGGCTTTGAAATTTTCTATTAGTTAGAAATGAGTAAAAATAAAGTGCCACAGAAACGAAGTTGTTTGGTGACAAACAAATGAAACGAGGTAAACCCCACGAGAGAGAAACCCAAATTTTGGTAGGGGAACCATTTAAAGGAAAATGAACCGATAAATTGGATACGGAAGTATAGATAAATATTCGCCACTCATATTTGAGTACAGAACATGGCTTATAAATATTATTTTTTTTATTAAGGAGTGAAAATTTTGGAAGAAATTGCCGAACTCTTAAAAGAAACAAGAGAAGAGTCAGGGATAGAGATTGCCGAAGTTAGTAAGGATTTAAATATAAATGAAATTATTTTAACCAATATTGAAGAGGGGAAAATAGGCTCATTTAAAGATATATTTATTTTAAAACAATATATATCAAACTACGCAAAATATTTGGGTTTAGATTCTGATAAAATATTGAATGAATTTAATGAATATCTTTTTGAATATACTTCAAGAATTCCTGTTAAAGAAATAGAAAAAACTATAGAATTAAATACTAAAGAAGTAGAAAATAAAATTTCATCACCTTATACTGTACAAAAAACTAGAAATAAAAAATGGTTATATGCTGGGGCATATATTTTGATTACGATTTTGGTTTTACTTGCAATATTCTGGTCGATCAATCAAATAACAGTTGATAAAAAAAGTGCTTATGTTGTAAGTTATAGAAAGTAGAAGTGAAAAAAATGAATTTGCCAAATAAAATTACAATTACACGGATAATCTTAGGGGCTTTAATGCTTATATTATTATTAATACCTTGGTATGATTTAGGCTTTGAATTCCCAAAATATATCATTCATGGAGAAATTTTAGATTTAAAATATATCATTGCTGGAATTATTTTTATAGTTGCTTCTTTAACTGACTTTTTAGATGGCTACATTGCTCGTAGTAGGAATCTTGTCACGGATTTTGGTAAAATGGCTGATGCCATTGCCGATAAGATTTTAGTTAATGGTTTAATTATCATTCTAGCATATGATCGTTTAATTCCTGTGTTAGTACCAGTAGTTATCATTACAAGAGATATAATTGTTGATTCTTGCAAAATGATTAGTGGCAATAAAGGAAAAGTCGTAGCTGCAAGTTGGCTTGGCAAAGCCAAAACAATGTGTATGATGATTGGTTTAACTTTAGTTTTATTTAATAATTTTCCATTTTTCATTTTGAATATACCAGTAGCTAATTTTTTAGTATTATTAGCGACAATACTTTCAGTTGTAAGTGGATGTCAATATTACTATAATACTCGAGAATTTTTGTTTCCTAAAAAAGAAAAGTAAATAAAAATTAATAGCCCATAGGGCTTTTTTTATGTTAAAATAAGTATGAAATTAATTAACATATTAATTTGGTGTTTTTGGTGGTAAATATGGATAAGAAAAAAATAATTTTTACGTTTGGAATTATATTACTATTACTTTTTTTTCTTTTAGTAATAAATATGATTATTCCTAAAACCGTTATTATTTTAAATGGCAAAAATATAATAAATTTGCCCATAAATACCGAATATGAAGAACAAGGAGCCACCGCATATTTAAAGACTACTTTTAAAAAGAAAAAATTAGATGTCGAAATATCTGGTCAAGTTAATTCTCAAAAAATTGGTAAATATATAATAACTTATCGGGTCAAACATAATAACAGGATTAGAGAAGAAATCAGAATCATTAATGTGACAGATGAAGAAAAGCCAACTTTAGAAGTTAAACAAATTAAAGCCTGCCAAAAAAACAATTTAATTGAAATTGATGCAAAGGCTTTTGACAATTATGACGGAGATTTAACATCTTCAATAAAATATAAAGTAAATAACGATCGAATAATCATTTCAGTTCAAGATTCTTCCCAAAATTTAACAATTTTTGAAGATAAACTAAACTATATTGATGAAGAAAAACCTGAAATTACTCTTTTAGGGAATAATAGTATATATCTTAAAGTAGGAGAAAAATATGTAGAATATGGAGCAACAGCTTATGATTCTTGTGATGGTAATATTACTGAGAAAATCAAAATAGAATCTAATGTTAATGTTATGTCTCCAGGTACTTATGAAGTTAAATATACAATTGAAGATTCTTTAGGTAATAAAACCCAAAAAATCCGGAATGTAATAGTTAATTCAGAAGAAGTTAAACCAGTTTCTGATGGGATTATTTATTTAACTTTTGACGATGGACCAGGCCAATACACTAATCAGATTTTGGATATTTTAAACTCTTATAATATTAAAGCCACTTTTTTTGTTACTAATCAATTTCCTAAGTATCAATATTTAATTAAAAGAGAATACGAAGAAGGTCATACGGTAGGAATTCATACTTATAGTCATAAATGGGCTATTTATACTAGTGTCGAAACTTATTTAAATGATTTTTACCAAATTGATGATATAGTATTTTCTCAAACGGGTATTCATCCTAAATATTTCAGATTTCCGGGTGGAAGTTCTAATACGGTTAGCCGAAATTATAAAAAAGGCATAATGACAGAGTTAGCTCAAATCATGACAGAAAAAGGCTATACTTATTTTGATTGGACTTTTGATAGTGGCGATACCTCGAAAAATAATAAGAAAGATGATATTCTAAAAAATGTTAAAACTTATTTAAAAGGTGACGGAAGTTATATAATTTTGCTCCATGATATAAAGCAAAACACTTTAAAAGCTTTACCGGAAATAATTGATTATGGCTTATCCAGAGGTTACACATTTAAATCAATTGATGAAAATACGCCAGTTAAGCATTTTAAAATTGCAAATTAGTTAAAACCCATACAAAAACATTTTTGTTTCATAAGATAAATTAGAAAGGAAAGAATTTTTTATGGAACAAAAGAAATTTGAATATACTCAAGAGGGAAACTATGATACAAATATGAATATGAATACTGCTTCTTGCTGTGATGCCGGAATGGCTATGCCTATGGCTAGTCAAACAATGATGTGCCCACCTATCCAAGAATGTCCTCAAGAAAGAGTATGCCATCGATATATGTGTTATGAGGTTCCTCATATTATGCCATGTAATACAAGGATAATTAATCATCATATTTATCGTCATACTTATACACCATGTTACACTAGTTGTGAGGAAAATGTTGTATCAAATGTTTATGATAGAAATTGTTGCTTTTAAAAATCTCATTTAGAGATTTTTTTCTTGGCTAAATTTGACAAATAAGTTATAATAAATATGGAGATATTAAGTAGGTGTTTTATGAAATTATTAAAAGATAGAAAAATAATTGTATTGATTGTAATTTTAGTTGTATTTACCATTAGTTATTTTGTGATTGCAAATAAAATTTCTTATGCCTTTGAAATTGCTGATGATTCAGAAGCACAATATAATTTAATTATTGATAATATTAAGAACAGTGCCATAGCTTACGGAAAAAACAATACTAATTTGTTTTCTGAAAATAATATCATTTATATCAAAGTACAAGATTTAATTGATAATAAATTTTTAATTCCTGATGAAGATGGTAATCTAATAAATCCTTTAAAAAACTCAGAAAATTTAAATTCTAATGTAGTGAAAATAAAATATGAAAATGAGAAATTCACTGTAGAAGTAGATAGTTAATAATTGGTCAAATTTATGTAAAATTTGTTGCAAACATTGTATTATTAACAAATTATTTAGTAAGATATTACTGTAAGGAGTAGTGATACTATGTTATATCCATCAATTGATAAATTATTAAATATTGTTGATTCTAAGTATATGTTAGTTCATGTTGCTTCGAAAAGAAGTAAACAAATGTTAGAAACTTCTCATTATCAAATGCGAATAAATGACTATATTAGTAAAAAAGATATTGGAAGAGCATTAGAAGAATTGGAAAATGGTTTAATAAAAGTAGTCAAAAAATAAAGGAGCAAAAAGACTTGATTATCTAAAAATTATATGTTAAGATAATCTTGTCGTTTTGGGGGATTAGCTCAGCTGGCTAGAGCATCTGCCCTGCACGCAGAGGGTCGCGGGTTCGAATCCCACATCCTCCACCAAATAGACATTAAACTTGGACTTTAATAGTTCAAGTTTTTAATTTTAAAAAAATTTTTATTAATAATATATGCATCAATTATAAAAGACGTGCCATTACTTTTTGAGTTTGAATAAATTATTATAGAATATTTAAAAATATAATTTAAATATTCAAATTTGGAAAGGATAAAAATGAGTCGAGTTTTAAAAAATAAGGAGAATCAAATTACTCAAAAATATAAAAAATCCATTCATGATGGAGTTGATTTAGTAGGATATAAAAGTTCTTTAGATTATATAATTGCCTATGCAGATGGAAAAGTAGTAGCTCTTAAAAATGATTATTCAACAAATGACAGATCTGGTAATAGTTATGGAAACTACGTTAAAATAAAACATTCTAATGGCTATTTTACATTATATGCGCATTTAAAGTATAATAGCATACCGGTTAAAATTGGCGATGAAATTAAAAAAGGTCAAATTATCGGATATATGGGTAATACTGGTCATAGTACGGGAGCTCATTTGCATTTTGAAGTACGCAATGAAAATGATCAAAAGATTGATCCAACCCCTTATCTGGAGAAAGATATTATTTTAAAAGCAGAAAATGCTTGTCAACAAATGCAAAAAGCTTTAAATTTACAGTACAATTGTGGATTAGATGAAGATGGTCACTTTGGCCCTAAAACAAGTACGGCATGTAATAAATATCAATTATATAAAAATAAAAAAGCACCAATTCATATTAAATGGTTACAAGGCCGTTTAATAGAGTTAGGATATTCGTGTGGTCCAGCCGGAATAGATGGCAATTTTGGTCCGGATACTTTAGAAGCTGTTTACAAATTTCAAAAGGATCATAAACTTAAAATTGATGGTTATGTTGGCAAAGACACAGCCAACGCTCTTGTAAGCTAAGTCAAGATTATATCTTGGCTTTTTACATATTTAAAAGATTAAAAGCCATAATAATAGAGACTAAATTTATATTTTATTGACATATAAAAATAAAAATAATATTGCTGAATTTTTAATACAGTAGTATTATTTAAATAAAGGTAGTGAGAATATGGCAACGAAAAAAAATAAAAAAGTTACAACTCATGATGTCAAAAATTCCAACAAAAAAAATACTAAAATAATGAAAATATTGGTATTTTTGGGAGTAATAATTCTTTGCAGTATTGTCGTTTATTTAATGTATTACTTTTTTGTAGAAAATAATAACATTAAAATTAATATATCTACTGATAAAAAAGCGGAATTTATTGATACAGGTAAAGATGATGAAGAACTAATTACAACCCAAAAATATGTTAGCGATTTAGGTTATTCGATGCGTTACGATACTTCTAAAGTTAAGGTCACTAAATATAAAGATAAAGACATTTTTAAATATATTGAAGCCGAAAAAATATTAATTGTAGTAGAAAAAGGAAATATGCCAAATAATTGTTCACAAGATTCTTCAGAAAAAGAATATAATAATTGTATAATTAATGTTGATAATTATACAGAAGAACATTATATATCAAATCAAAATAAAACTTATAAATTAACGGTAAAAATGCCTAATTTAATAAAACAAGATAAAGGAATAGAGGCGCGTATAAAATATACCCTTAATTCTTTTACAATAAATTAAAATAGCTTTAGCTATTTTTTGCTTGATTAGGAGAAAACATGAAATTAAATTATTTTAGTATTACTTTTTGGTTTAATATTTTTGAAAACCATAATGAAATTTTAAAAGAGCTCAATGAAGCTTTAAATGATGAATTTAAAAGTTTCAATGTTCTTAATAGTAGCAATAATTTTCTAACTCCCATCGTTACAGCAGTTAATAATTCGAAAATGACAAATCTTTCCTTTAGTAAAATTAATTTACAATATAATATGGATAAAGTTACTTTAGAAACACTAAAGGAATTTCAAGAAAAAAGTTTAAAAATATTTGAATTTTTAACTACTAATAACATTGAAGTTTTGCATTCTGCCATTTTAATTAATGGGGAAAAAGTAGTCGATAATGCTGCTGAAGTTATTTCTAAGAACACTATTTCTTCTAAATTTATTGATGATAATTTTGTCGATTTAAATTTAAAAATTGGTAAAAAACATGAAGATTTATTTTATAAGATTGTGTCATTACTAAATAAAAAGGCAATTAAATTGCCTGAAAAATTTGATGAACAAGGGCGATTAATTCCCATACCTTTAATTTCTTGGCAAGGTTCATTAGTTGAAAATGAAATCATTGAATTTTCTTATGAAATAAATGATAAATATTCTTTTGATTTTACTAAAAATTATCATACAACAGAATTTTATTTGAATAAAATGTTGTATATTTTAGAAAATAATTTCCAGGATGATTTAAAAAATATAATTGTTAACGGTCGATTTTAATGATTTCTAATACTTGGGTAAAATATATGGTTGTATTATTTAAATACAACTTTTTTTCTTGATTACTAACTTTATTTATTTTTCCAATTATTTCTTTAATTTTTCCATCATAATAATATTTTAATTTAATATATAATTTTAAATTGTATGCCTCTTTAATTAAGTTTTCTAAATTATTTAATTGATCTTCTGATAAGGTTGGTGGTATTTCTCTCATCTTATTTATATTAATATTCTTAATGATTAATTCTGGATTAAAACAGGAATTAAAGGGTTGCCATTTAATTATTCCTCGATCAATCATGAATAATGACCTCCAATTTTTTGGTTTCTTTCCCTAGCAGTAGAATCTTTTAATAAATTTGAAGCTTTTAATAAACTGTTTTTCCCAAACCTTTCTTTAATTTCATCTATCGTAGTATTAATTTGTTCTTGATTAATAACCGTTTTATAATCTTTAAAAAAGTTTAATTGCACATTATCTCGTTTTTGCAGATTGCCACAGCAAATGGTTACTTTACGAATAGGCAAATCTTCATAAAATTTATCAAAGATGACAAAACAATATTTAAGAATTTCGGCCGCCGAATTTGTGGCACTATCTAATTTAAGATTATGATAAAAACCCTGATCTATTTCTTTGGAATAACCAATTCCTAAACCAATGCAAGCAGTTAATTTATTATTTTTTCGTAGTCTAGCTGCTAGTAAATCCACCATTTCGGTAATAATTATTTTTATATTATTAGCATTATAATCTTTAAATAAGACTTGGGAATGGCTATAAGACTCACTTTTGGCCAATTTTTTATAATCGGATATTTTACTATAATCAATTCCATTGGCATGATTCCATAATTCTAATCCCATAATACCAAATTTTTCTTTTAAAATATATTTATCAAATGTAGCTAAATCTTTGATACTGAAAATATTTAATTTATTTAAGTTTTTTTCCATTCTAGGCCCGATTCCCCACATCTTAGAAAGAGGAGTGATATTCCATAATTTTGTTTTAACATCATCATAAGTCCATTTGGCAATATTATTTTCTTGGTGTTTTGCCTCAATATCCATAGCGACTTTAGCTAAGAGCATATTGGGGCCAATCCCACAAGTGGCAGTTAAGCCAGTCTTTTCATAAATGGTTTTTAAAATATCTTGAGCTAATTCACAGTCACTTTTTTGATACATTTTTAAATAGTTGGTGACATCTAAAAAACACTCATCAATAGAATAAATATGTAAATCTTCTTCACTGATAAAATCTAAATAAATACTTATTACTTCTTTAGATTTTTGAATGTATAAATTCATTCGTGGCTTCGCTATAAAATATTTAATTTTAGGATTAATTTCATAAAGTCGCCCGCGCGATTTAACTCCTAAATTTTTCAAATAAGGAGTAACTGCTAAAGTAATGGCCCCATTTCCTTGTTTAGGATTAGCTACTACTAAAGGATATTTAAAAGGATCAACTTTTCTTTCAATACATTCACATGAGGCAAAAAAACTTTTTAAATCGATGCATAAGATGTTTCTGTGGAAATTATTATGCATTTTAAATTCCTCCTTTAAAAACAATTGTTCGCATACAATTAGAGTATATGGTATTTTGGGGAAAATAGCAATACCTATTTTTGGCAATTTTAAAACTTGTTTAAAGAAGAAAAAAAGATTATACTAAAAGCATGAAAAGATTATTATTAAAATTAATTAATATTTACCAAACTTTGCCTTTAGCTAGTCATGGTAGATGCAAATATTATCCCACTTGTTCTAATTACGCAAAAGAAGCAATAATCACTCATGGTGTTTTTAAAGGGATACTCCTAACTATTAAAAGAATATTAAAATGTAATCCTTTTAGTAAAGGTGGCATCGATTTAGTACCGCCCAAATAGAAATTAAAAATAATATTGCGAAAATTCCATAAAAATGGTAGAATAATTTTAGAAATTGATTATGAGAAACACGATTATTAAATAATATTTTTAAAGAGAGTTAATGGTTGGTGAAAATTAACAAAAAATTTAATAATTACTATTCTCTAGAGAGTTTAATAAACTCCGGTGATAAGCCGTTATTTAAATTAAGTAATAAAAGGATGGTACCGTCATTTTTGACTCCTTAAGTATCATTCTTTTTATTTTAGAAAGAAGGATAATATGCAAATAGAGGTATTTACGCAATCATCAATTAAATTAAGTGGTAATAAAATTATTTATTTTGATCCATTTAAAATAGATAAAAATTATTATGATGCTGATTATATATTTATAACTCATAATCATTATGATCACTATGATGAAGCATCTATCAAAAAGATAATGAAAGATGATACTAAAATTATTGCTCCTAGAATATTAGCAGAAAATATTCAAAAAATAACTTCAAATAATATAATAGTAGAGCCTAATGAAAACCATGAATTAGAAGATCTTACTTTTAAAACTACCCCGGCATATAATTTGAATAAAGATTTTCATCCTAAATCTGCTAATTATGTTGGCTATCTAATAACCATTTCTAATACAACATATTATATAATGGGAGATACTGATGCTATAGAAGAAAATAAAGATATAGTTACCGATATTTGTTTTATTCCTATTGGAGGCAAATATACCATGGATGTTCAAGAAGCAGCCAATTATATAAATGAGCTAAAGCCCAAAATAGCTATTCCAATCCATTATGGTAGTATAGTTGGTGATATTAGTTTAGGAGAAGAATTTAAAAAATTAGTTAATAATGAAATAAAAGTAGATATTTATATAGAGGAGGATAAGATATGATAAATATTAAGGAAGATGAACGGTTAAATAAATTGAACCATAGTTGTGCCCATTTACTTGCTCAAGCGGTTAAGCATTTATATCCTAACGCTAAGTTTTGGGTTGGTCCTGTAATTGAAGAAGGATTTTATTATGATATTGATTTAGGGGATAAGGTAATTACTGATGAAGATATTCCTTTAATTGAAAAAGAAATGAAAAAAATTGCTAAAGATGGGAAGAGAATTGTTAGACACGAAATAAGTAAAGAAGAAGCATTAGAGATGTTTAAGGATGATTCTTATAAGTTAGATTTAATTAGTAGAATGGACGAAAATGATACTATTATTTCTTGTTATACCCAAGGGGATTTTACGGATCTTTGTCGGGGACCTCATGTTGATACCGTTAAAGAGTTGAAACATTTCAAACTGCTTAAGTTTAGCGGGGCTTATTGGAAAGGCGATTCTAAAAATAAAATGCTTCAAAGAATTTATGGAGTATGTTTTGATAAAGAAGAAGATTTAAATGAATATCTAAAAGAATTAGAAGAAGCCCAAGCTAGAGATCATCGTAAGATTGGCAAAGCATTAGATATTTTTACTACAAACGATCTTGTAGGAAAGGGGATGCCTTTGTGGCTTCCTAATGGAGCAATTATTAGAAAAGAATTAGAAAATTATATTTATAAAAAAGAACAAAAATTAGGATATGATCATGTATATACCCCTTGCGTGGGAACGACTGATTTATATAAAACCTCAGGTCATTGGGATCATTATAAAGAGAATATGTTTCCTTCAATGCAAGTTGATGAGGAAGAATTTGTATTAAGACCAATGAATTGTCCTCACCATATGTTGATATATGCTAATACAATTCATTCTTATCGTGATTTACCAATTAGAATAGGGGAATTTGCTACTGATTTTAGATATGAAGCCAGCGGAGCCGTAAAAGGATTGGAAAGGGTTAGATGTATGTGTCAAAATGATGCCCATCTTTTTGTTACCCCAGAACAAATTGGAGATGAATTTAAAAAAGTAGTAGAATTAATTCTTGATGTTTATCATGACTTTGGCATAAAAAATTATAAATTCAGATTGTCTTTAAGGGATAAAAATGATAAGGAAAAATATTTTGATGACGATAAAATGTGGGATGAAGCCGAAAATAAATTGCGCGAAGTTCTTAATGGCTTAAATATAAATTATTATGAAGCAATTGGAGAAGCCGCATTTTATGGCCCTAAACTTGATGTTGAAGTTAAACCGGCAGTGGGGCCCGAAATCACTTTGTCTACTTGTCAATTAGATTTTCTTTTGCCAAGAAGGTTTGAATTAAATTATATTGATAGAGAAGGAAATAAACAAGTGCCTGTAGTAATACATAGAGCAATATTTGGTACTTTTGATCGTTTTACCGCCTTTATTTTAGAAGAAACAAAAGGAGCTCTACCTTTATGGCTTGCCCCAACTCAAATTAATATTATTCCGGTTAATAATGAATATCACTTAACTTATGCTAAGGATATAAAAGAAAAATTAAGTGATTATCGCGTAAAATTAGACGATCGAGATGAAAAACTTGGTTATAAAATGCGGGAATCAGTCATTAATAAAATACCAATAACTCTAATTTTGGGCCAAAAAGAAGTTGACAGTCAAACTGTCAGTTATCGGATGTATGGTAGTGAAGAAACAATCACCGTATCGGCAGAAGAATTAATTCAATTGATAAATAATAAAATTAAAAATAAAAATTAAAACTTATAATAATTAATTCATAAATTTGCCATATATAGCAGGATAAACGCATGAGAAATTGTGCGTTTTTTGTGTTATTATATAAATAAGAGAATAAATAGGTGGTAAAAATGG
>CANRDE010000018.1 GCA_947629325.1 uncultured Bacilli bacterium | reverse complement strand
TCAGTTATCTCAGCTATTTCTTTTATGGTCATTCCTTTTTTAAGTAAACTTTTGGCAATGTTTTCTTTTTCTTCTTTTATTCCAAGATTTCTGCCTTCTTTTCTGCCTTTTTCAATTCCTTTTTCTTTCGCATATCTTTCTCTGTCTTTGGCTATTATCTTCATATCTTCTTCTCTTGATATCGTTCTCGTATAACTGCCATCTTCATTTAATATATACATCTTTTCTTTCACTTCCCTTATTAATTCATCTTGTTTACTTAATTCCTCTAACTCTTCTTTATTTGCATCTAACATTACTATATATATGTGTTCTTTTTTCCCTTTGATATTTTCATCATACCATTTCTGTTTATATCCCGCTATATTTATTGTTATTATTTTGAAGTTATCACTATATTTTTTCCCTTCTTTTGTCTCTAGGTAATATTCTTCTTTTAATTCTTCTTTATTCTTTCTTCCATAGTTTAAATCAATATGGATGACTTTTATCTCAGGATAATAATAACTTCCTCTTTTTAACCTTTGACTATACAAAGAGGCATAATATACTAAATTTCTTTCTTTTATAATATTATCAAAACGAGTATTTATTTCCACATTTATTAATGTATTATTCTTAGTTTTTACCAATATATCTAATATATTTATTTTTTCTTCTTTTTTATTTATGGGTAATTCAGTTGGTAAATATTCTACTACCTCAACCTCTTCTTCTAATATATCAGATAATATTTTATTCATTATTCTTTTATCTTCGGGATTTGCTATTACACTTTTAAAAACTCTATCATAGTTTAAGCCATAATATTCTTGCTCTATTATCATTTTTTCTCCTTTCTAGAAAATAGTTTTCTTTCTACTTTCACTATTATTATTCGTTCTATTTTTACTATTTCCTTTTTTAGAAAGGTTATTTTTATTAAAAAAGATATGTTATATTACATATCTACCATTTTTTATCATCATCATTCATTCTAGAAAATCCTAGGGCAATTAAAAATTCATTTATTTTCTTATTATTATCCAATTTTTCATCTAAATAAGGGATATTATAAAAAACTTTACTACCACTTTCATATTCAAAATCTGATACATCCTTATCGTTTAAAACACTCTTATTTAATACAATTTTTTTATTTCTTAATTTATCAAATATTTTCCGATCATTTCGAATTAATTTATTTAATTTAATAATTCCTGGTTCAATCAAATAAATAACTTCTGTGCAAACCGTTTCTGGGCCATCGTTTAAATCTAGTAATATTACATCTGCTTCACTACTATTAGTTATTTTAAAAGTAATATTCATAAAATCTGAACTTTCTAAAGTTTTATCATTAAAATATTCAAAATCGGTATTATTAATTTCAAAGGCTTTAACTTTATATTGTTTTTGCAATTGTTTTTTTAACATATAAATTAAAGTAGTTGCCCCGGCATGTTCAGTTACATTTTTAAATCCTATAACTCGTTGTTCCATTTTTATTGGTTGTGTAAAAGCTTGTTTATTATTATCATTATTAGAAGGATTTAGATTTTGATAAACCGCTACATCTTTATATTGATTAGGATTTTCAATTAGAAAAGGGATAGCATCAACACTACGTGTAAAATTATAAATACCTACTGAAACTAATTGCGACATATATGCTGGTGAATTAACAATAGGCGAATCATCTAATAAAAGTATTACTTTATCCATTTCAAAATTCATAGATAATTCCCTCATTGTAATGGGATTTTCATAATTTTTAATAGCAGTTATATCTATAATCATTTTATTATAGAAAAAATTTGTAAATTGATTTACTAAATCTTGAACTGTAAATTCGCCATTTATAATTTTAATTACATCGATATTTAAAGTTCCCAATAAAGTTTGATATTTATTTGAGATTATAACATTCATTACACTTAGTCTCCTTTTAAGATAATTTTTGTTTAGTCGTATAATATTTTATCGCTTTTGTTTGGCCATTTATATTAAAGGTAAAAATGTCACCCACAAAAGGTAAATTAAATTTAAAAAATAACCTAAGACTATAATATATTTTATTTCCACTCGTTTTAACACTACAATTATTCGAAGTACAATCACTTAAACAATAATAATATTGTTTATTTCCCGTAACTTTTTCTAATTTCTTACTACTTAAATCCCCTATTCCATATTCTCCATCGGCACAATTTCCTTTAGTTGTATAACCATTGTTTTCTAAATAATTATTAATTATTCCAATAGTATCCGTGGTTGCTCCTTCATAACGTTCCAGTATAGAAAGAATTTCATTTTTCATTTTAAAAACTTTATTATAAACTATTGTAATTGCCAAAAATCCGGAGAAGATAAAAGTAAATGCTAAAACTGCTTTAAATATACTTGTCGTTCCTACCGCTTGTTTCATTAACTCACCTATCCATAAATTACTTTAGTTGAACCATATAGTTTAAAATCCATTGCATCACCCACAATAGGAATATCTAATTGATAAAATAAAACAATATCATAATAAACCATAGTTGGATAACCACCAGTAGCAACTATACAATTTTTATTTTTGCATATTTCTGATTTATCAAAAGCTGAGGCTACGTCATTTGCTCTAATACAAAAAGCCGCTTTATTAGAAGTTTTTTTGCCATCTCTGGTATATCCTTGCCAATTACCACTTGGACATTTTCCTTCTGTTCTATAACCAGCATTTTTTAAATATTCAGAGATATCAGCAAAAACTTTACCATTATTAAAGTCGGCTATCGATGCAGTTTCCATTCTTGTAATTATTTCATCTTTTACACCAAAAGCTTTAGAATGATTTATGGTTAAACAAATAACAGCAGTAAATACCAATATAAAAACTATTACAATTTGAAATAATGATATTCCACCAATTGCCTCTTTCACCTAATCACTTCCTTAACCTTTGTATACACATTGAAAAGAATTGGCTTTAGTATGAGCATCACCTTTACGATAACAAGTAACTGTATCACAACCAGTATCAACTTTACCATCACCATTGCTATCACACTTATCGCATATTGCTGCGCTACATTTAGAATTTTCATTAAAATTATTTTTTAAAATTGGCCATAAGGTATAGTAAAAAAAAGCCATTAGTACTCCAACGGCTAATACTACTATAACTGTGGCATTAAGTTCTCCAACAGTCTCTTTCATATTCTATGTAGTTGTTAAATTTGTATTAGACTTTGATGTTTCTTCACATTGTTTAGTTGTTCCATTATATGTGCACTTTCCGTTACCACAAGTTACTTTTTTACCATTAACAGTAGTAGTATATGATGAGTTTCCTCCATTTGAGGCATTACATGCCGAATTTATTGCAGCCCCATTTTGAATTATTGGCCATATTACCAAATAGAAAAATGCAGCTAAGGCAGCAATGGCTACAACTGTAATAACGGTCATGTTTAATTCTCCCGTTGCTTCTTTCATTTATTACATCCTCCTTTATTATCTATAACTATTATAACCAATTATTTTTAAAATAGCAATCATATTTTATTTTTTATATGTAAATAAAAATATGCTAAATTAAAAGCATATTTTATTAAATATTCATCATTTGCAAAACGGCTAAAACTAACAAAATCATAACCCCTAAACCAGTTGACATTAACATTTGCATAGTTTTACTTTCCATTTTATCTAAACGGTTTTTGTATTTAGTTTCTCTCGCTTTTTGTTGTAAATTAGAAATGGTTCTGGAAAACATTATCATTTGTTCTTGCTTTCGATCTTGACTTCCCAAACTTAAACGATACAATAACCGCATCATTCGCATTGAGTCCCTAACTGGATATTTGCGAGCAAAATTCATATAAGGATTAATCGAATCGTCACCACCATTAATTTCATTAATCATTTCTTGTAAACCATCTTTAAAAATATCTGGGGCATCTAAAACTGATTTACCAATAGCAACAGGAACAGTATAATGTTGAATTAATATTTCAATACTTTTTAGATAATAAGGCAACATACTATCAATTACAAAAATATGTCTTTTATAAAATGATTTAATATTTAAATAATCAATCTTAAATACTAAGAATCCTAATACAAATGCTATTAACACTCTTAAAGCATCTAATTCTTTTAAAAAGAAAAATAAACTTATAACAATAACCATTAAGCCGTTTCTAATTCTTTTAATAAATATAGCATCAGCATTGACATTATCTCCATATTTAGCTCTAACATAAAAATCCCAGTCTTCTTCTTTTAATTTTCGAAAAAGAAAGAAATTGTCATTAATAAGTTCTTTAATGCTAAGTTGACCATTATAGGTCATAACTATAAATATTAAAATAGCTATGAAAATAATTTCTCCCTGCATTATTCCGCCCCCACATCTTCATTATAATATTTTTCTCCTGTAATTAAGAAATAAATATTAATTATTATAATAACGTGAAGTAATATTTGCACATACCATATATCTAGAAGTTCAATATAATTATCTTTGCCTAGCATAAATTGAACCACTATTACTAAAGAGAACAATACCGCAGCAAAAGTTAAAAATCTTTTATGAAAGTTTTTCCGATCCATTTGATCACGATAAACGCCTTCTACTAAAGCATCAATATCCATGGACATATTTTCTAAAGATTCCCCAGCATCTCTGGCTCCTTCTTTAGTAATTTGTAAAAATAATTGATGCATATTTTTAACCATATAAAATGGATACTTATTATTAAAAAATTCAATTGATTCATCGATAGTTCCGTTTTTATAGGCAAGCTCTATCATTTTCTTTATGTCAGATAAAACCGGCTCTTCAATGATTCCAGAGTCTCTTACTCCTTCTAAACTTTTGACAAAACTTTGTGTCGTATTAAATTCCATAATGACATTAGTTGTATAAGTTTGAATTTGTTCAAATATAAATTCACTATATACTCTTTGACATCTCAAATACGCTAAATAAGGAATAAAAGCAATAGTAGCTACAACATATATTATTGCCCAGATTAAACTATAAAAATAAAAATAGCCAATAATACCTGCAAATCCTCCCAAAATAATAATTTGAGTAGCATATTGTTTTACTGAATATTCTTGGCCTAATTCTTTCGCTTTTTCCCGTACTATTTTAAAAGAGTAAGGTGCATATTTATTATAGATATTATCAACTGTTTCAACAACATTTTTCAAAGATTTACCACTTTTAACACGACGATAAAGAATTACAGCTATCGCTAAACCTAAAAGAATAAATAATTCTGTCATTGTTTTCATTTATGCACCTCTTTTCTATTTTTATAAAGAATCAATTTCTTCTTTACTATCCGGAATAAATAAATCTTCTTTGATAGTTACGCCTTGACTTCCTAAATATTCTCTTAAATATTTAGTAGGATTATTAAAAGAAACGACTCCATCTAAATTCTTTTTATAAATTACATTACTTCCAGCTTCATTATTTTCATCAACAAAAAATTCACAAACTTCCACAATTTCCCGTTGAAATCTACCAAGTTCTTTACTCATATAACCTTTTACATGAATAGCTAATTGGACATAACGATGGATAGATTTTAAAAATTGATCAATATCTTGACTAGTTTCCAATAAGGAATACATCCGCATTGGGACATTTATAGCCCTATCGGAGTGGATAGTAGATAAAATATTATGCCCAGATGATATGGAATTACGAACCGCGGTTACTGCTTCAGCACTTCTTACTTCGGATAGTAAAATCCAACGAGGGTTTTGGCGCATACAAGCAACTAAAACATCAGAATAAGAAGCAATATTATTGGTTTTCATCGCGACAATATCGCGATGAGGAAATATCTTATCTAAGTGTAATTCTAATGTATCTTCAATAGTTATAATTTTTTCATTTTCTAAAGTATGACTAGCTAAATATTTTACTAATTCAGTTTTACCAGAACCAGTTTCTCCACTTACAATAATATTGCAATGTCCTTGAACACAAGTTAAAAGGAAATTTAATAAATCTTCTGTAACATACTTTTCACTTATTAGTTTTTCTTTATTTAACCTAATTTTTGCTGGAGTTTTTCTTATAACGCAAGAAATACCATTAGTAGCAATAGAATCATGAATAAAATTTAATCTCAATTCAGCAGACTCAGCATCCAAAAAAGGATGAGCCATATTGAATGTTTTTCCCATAACATTAGAACATTGAAAAGCTAATTTTTCAATAAGGGCATTATTTATTTCTGATTTTTCAATTCTATAAACACCTTTATCCAAAGTTTTTAAATGAATCTGACCTCCATTTCCATAGGAAATATCGGTAATATTATCATCATCTAAAAATTCTTTTAAAGGCCCAAAATCAATTTGTGAAAATATAGCATCATTCACTATAGACCCTCCCTTTTATTTTTTTAAGATGCATGAAAACGCATTATATATGAATATAATTCATCTTTATTTAATATTGTATCCCCTGGATTAGCAGTATATGAAGCAGTTCTTGGCACTGGCTCAATTGATGCTCCAACATCCTTTGATAATTCCAATACTGTGTGAAGTTCTTCATCTACAGCAAATAATAGATATGCTGGCTCACCAGCTTCAGAATTCCAAGAAATGTCTAAGTTATTGGCATCTCTTACTTCTAAAACTTTAATACTTTGAACTAATGGGCCATACAAAATTTGACCATTTTCAGTAATTGCTCTCATCCATAAATCAATATAACTATTAGGACGAATAGAATTACCATAAGTTAATTCACTATTAACACTTAAAGCATATAAATAATATCCTTCTGGTAATTCATCTAAAACTGAATTAGGTAATTTATTACATATTTGGGTTTGATAAAAGAAACCATTTGTAGGAACACTAGATCCCACGCAAACATATTTGCCAATTAATTGTGAAACATCAGTAACAATATCATTATCATCTAAAGTACTAATACTAATTTCCCTATATTCAATATTTTCCTCTTGAATTACACCACCAGAATCTATTTTTTGAATTGCATAAGGTATTTCTACCGTAGTAATCGCTTGATTTACCCGATAATTATAAAAGAACCATAACACAATTATTCCTGCTAGTACAGCTAAAATAGTAACCGTATTTTTATTAGATAAAAATCTTTTTAATGTGGTAACTATATTTCCCATTTTATCCTCCTAACTAACTTCTTTGCTCTAAGATAGCATCAATTTTATTTGAAATATCAAAAGATTCTGAATCGCTTGCTATTGAATATTTATCAGTTTTACTTGTTATCTCAATACTTACTTTTGGTGGAGCCTCATATATTCCAACAAAAGTTACATCATAATTAGAATTGGAAGAGGCAGAATTAGCTAATCTTCTTAAAAAGCATTCTATAAATTTTTCTTTATTTATTTTAATTTCACCATATTCTCTATAATAAGCAAAATCAATAGAATCAGTTATAGCATCTTCGCTAATTTGCCTCATACTATAATAGTCTTCCGTATTATTGGAGGTAACATTTTGAATTAACATCATAATCACAATAACAAATATTCCTAAAGTTATTAACCAATATCCCCAATAAGATTCTTTCATTTAAATGTTTCCTCCTTCCTACTTCCAAGATGGACCAACATTGTTAGTTTTTGTTCCATAGTTCTTTTGAGAAATTTCCAAAATTCTAGTTGTATCAATTTTCCATCTATTAATATTATTATCTGAAACTTCAGTCCAAACTGTCCAATATCCTGAATTTTGAGTTTTAGCTCCATTTCTTAGATTATTAGTTGAACTGGCGTCTGTACCAATTATTCTATTCTTTGGTACTGTAATTTTATCTTTTAAATCTTTGTTATATAGTAAACTATCAATAAAGGTACTATAACAATATACATTTTCATAAGTTTGACCATCCTTACTATTAGTGTAATCGTAGCACTTCAAACTATCATTTAAATAGCCGCCTTTATCTTCATTTTCTTCGTTATATTTCTTAATGGCTTGAATCATTTTGCTATCTAAAGTAACTTTTATAGCTTCACTATTATTGCTATTAAAATCAACATCATAAATAGTAGAACCATTATTTTCAATTTCTTCAGTTGTTGCATATGCTTTTAATTCTAATGATGTATTAATATTGTCATCCCATTTCCAGTTAACTCCCATCTCTCTGTCATTTGGATTGACATCATTAGGATTTATTGGACGATAATCAACATTTAATTTGCCATTGTTAAATAAACAATTGTCACATTCTACCGGACAATGTAGACATTTAGGATCATCATAATAACAACCACCTTCATCACAATCGACTGGGCAATCAGGACAACTTGGATCAGGATCGCTATCAGGGTCAGGATCGCTAACAGGACAATCAGGATCTCCTGGTATACATGGATCAGTATTTGGCTCACAATCTGGATAATTAGGATCAGTTGGTGGACAATTTGGATCAGGTGGAGTTTCAGGAATACCAACATCATATTTACATACATAACCAGTACTGTTTAATGCTCCATTTGTATAACATTTATCTTTTTGCTTTTTAAGAAGAATCGTATTAACTACACTATCATCAGCACCCCATATACGGCCTAATTTGCCACTATCATAATATTCACCCAAATCACTTATTTTTAATTTATAATCAAATTTTCCTTGATAAGTTCCTGGACTAAGAGGTAATTCACCAGCATTTAACATAGTTCCATTTTCAATTTCAGATGAATCACTATTGATTACTATACTACCACTCGCGTGAACATTAACAAAAACTCTTGGAGCTTGATAATGTTTTGAGGCCTTCATAGTTACAATCATTCCAGTAATATTACCATTTGGAGAAATAGCATTAGCGGCAACTGTTCTACAATTTGTATATTCATCATTAGTTTGACCTTCGCATATTTCAATTACTGGACTTTCAGGGCTCTCGTTAGTTGCAATAAGCTTATCTTGACCAGCTTTTACAATACTATCCATAAATTCATCTTCATATGAATAATTTACTGTTGGATTAAAATTATAACTCATATTATTAACCCAGCTAAAGCAACTATTATACTGAGCATTAATTTGATTTTGCTTAGTAGTATTTCCGGCATTTACATTTAAATCCCATTTATATTTAGTTTGATCAACTTTCAAATAGCATGTTTTAGTACCAGAGATATCCATTTCTAGTTTCCATTTTCCTCCGGCTTTTAAGTTATCATTTACATATCCCGGAACATTTATTTTAAATGATTCATCACACCAAAGACTACAATAAGCATTGTTATTTACCAATTTAGTAGCTTCATAAGATTTACCTGAAGCATCTGTTCCATTAATAATACAAGCTTGGAAGTTTTTCTTAGTTGATTCAGTACAAGAATTAGTACCTGCGGTTTTTTCATATCCTTCACCTATATTAATTGTGGTATCACTAGAAGTACATTTTGTATTTGAAACATTAGTAGTACATTCAATACAAACTCCGTTATTTCCGTGATATTGTTTATTAACTGTTGTACAAGCACTGCTGTTTCCATTTTTACATCTTTTTTCATAATCTTTACAAGTTAAATTACATAATTCAATAGAAGAACCTGCATTACCAGTACTAGAAGTACTTCCATTATTGCTTTGATCAGAAACATCTTTAACTAAAATGGCTTCTGTATTATAAACTGTATAAAATCCTTGAGCATTAACAGCTGGTTCCATTCCTTCCGCATTCATTTCAAATGCTTCAACACTAATGGTATCATCTTTATATTCAAATTTTAAATCATAATTTATAGCATCACAATCATAAGAGGCTGAACTAGTAGTAAACTCAATAGTTAGTGAAACTTTATTATTTTTTCTACTAGTTAATAAATTATCCAATTCTTGTTGGGTTGCAGCAGTAGAGCTTCCATTTAAATAAATCCTTGTTGTTACACCGTTTTCAGCACAGTTTTGGCAATTAAATACCGTTCTTACGAAAGCTCCATTAGAATTGAAATTTTCCAATGTAAGATCATAAGTTACACTTCTTTTTCTTGTAGTTGTGCCACTATTATTATCAGAAGTTTCTATTTGACTTAATTTGGCATTGCCAATACTAAGTTTTGCTACTTGATTATATTTTTTAGCGGCTTCAATAGCCCCTTTAACTAATGTTCTTGCTTTATCTTCAACCCCGCTAATATTAAAGCCAGCGCTTTTAAGAGTTCCAACCTCTGTGTTATTAGTATATTTGCTCTTTGAAACTATCCAATTTTGTAGTCCGGTAAAATCAAATTCATTTAACCATAGATTGGTATAATACGTATGAGCAAAGTTAAATCTTAAATGACCTATTGCACTGCCTTTCTGATTTGCATATGCTCCGCTATATGTTTTATTGGTGTTTATATTTTCCCATAGCATTTCATAAGATCTTAAAGCTACGGTAGTAGCAACATACGATACATTATCTGCGTTAGAAGTATTAGCTCCATTTTTTAAAATTGATAATATTCCTAAGGCATAAGCCCTGTTTTGATCGCTGTCTGTATCATTATAAACTGATTGTTTGCAAGTAAATTTTGTGGTATTATTACCTATTTGACCATTACCATAACCTGCATTTCGACAAAAACTGGCAAAATATTTTCCGCTATTTTGATCTTTTAATTTATAGTATGTATAATCATCGCCCCCATCACGATTAGCTCCGTTTTTAGTATACGTATAGCTAAATGTAGCAATTCCCCCTTTTTTAAAGTCCGCATCAGCAATCATATTAATATCATCACAAGTTGTTGCCTTTACTGTACTAATGCCAATAAATAAAGTTGCTAATCCAAATAATAATTTATTAACTCCATTTCTTTTCATACTTATAAACCTCTGTTTCTAATTTTACGTTTCTTATTAATGAAATAAATCGCAACTCCAGCACCAGCAACTATAACAACCCCACCAATAATAAACCATTTATTATCTCCTAAAAATTTTTTTAACTTATCACTAAAGCTTGTTGACTTTGGTTCTTCGCTTGGTTTACCGTCTTCTTTAATTTGTCCTTTTTTATAATTATCTACTTGCTCTAAAAAACGACTTTCACTTATTTCCGAAAAAGTAACAAATTCTTGACATAAATAAAAATCTGTTAATTCACTACATATAGCTCTTTTAGAAAATTCATTATATCTAGGGGTTGAAAAATAAGTGGTTTTATATAATTCGTCAGGGCACTTTGTTTTAGATGAGGAATATACTTCAATCACAAAGTTAGTAACTTTATTTATATTGTCCCATCTGAAAGCTATAGTTCCATCTTGAGCATCACTATACGAATATGTTTTTTCCTCGTTATTGAAATCGTTTTTAACTTTAACATATAAATCTTCCGTAACATTTAAAATAGATACATTAAGTCTTTTCACATCAATCGGAATATCTGATTCAACTGTTTCTGTGACAATTTCATAAGTCGGTTTTACATTAGTTGTTTGTTGCATAATTTTATTTTGATCTTCATAAGAACAAACACTTGCAGCTTTGACACTAGTTGTACAAGCGATTAATACTACTAAAAATATAAATATTTTTTTCATATTTATAGGCACCTACTCTCTATTAATGATTTTAGCATATTACAAAGCCTTTATCAAGTTAGATTGATTAGTTTTTTTAGTTATGATATATTTAAGTAGGTGAATAAAATGAAGTATATATCTAAAATTAAAGATGTCGGCAAAGAACTATTATTAGTGGTCTTATATTTGTTTATTTCTATCGCCTTGCAATTAATTTTTTATAATTTTTTAACTAGTAAAAACTTTTTATTATGTAACTTAAGTTATCTTTTAATGGAATTAATAATTTTAATTATTTTCTTATTTCTATTTAGGAGAATAATTATTCCCAAGTTTAAAGATTTTAAAACTAATTTTAAAAAATATTGTTCGAAATATTTTCTTTATTGGGTTATTGGCGTACTTATCATGATTGCCAGTACTACTGTTATAAGTTTTTTTGCCGGAATGGCTGAAAACGAGGAATTAAATCGGCAATTTTTAACCCAAATTCCTATTTATTCTATCTTCTCTATTATAATAAGCGGCCCCATTGTTGAAGAACTACTAACCCGAGTAATTTTAAAAGATACTTTCAAACATCAAATAATTTATATTATTTTATCAGGATTAATATTTGGCTCTCTTCATTTATTAAATAGTGAAAGCTTATTAGATTTATTATATGTGATACCTTACGGAGCATTAGGTTGTGCTTTTGCAAAAATGTATTATGATTCAAATAATATTTGGGTAAACATAACATTCCATTCTTTTCATAATTTAATATGTTTATTACTTATTTTGGTAGGAGCTTAATTTATGAAAAAAATAATTGTAATAATAATTCTTATTTTGACTTTCCTATTTTTATATGGACGATATATTGAAGTTAATAATTTTAAAATTAAAGAATATGAAATTGCTGGAAATAAAATTCCGGAATCATTTAAAGATTTAAAAATCATCCATTTTTCCGATATATTATATGAAAAAAATTATAAAACAGAAAACTTAAAACGATTAGTTAAAACCATAAATAATGAAGAACCAGATATTGTTATTTTTAGTGGGGATTTATTTAAAAAAGGCAATAATTATAAAGAAGAAGATTATAATTTATTAAAAGATTATTTTAAACAAATAGATGCTAATCTTTATAAATTTGCGGTAATCGGCGATAATGATCAAAATTATTTAGATAAATATAAAGATGTGTTATATGAAAGTAATTTCATCTTATTAGATAATGAAAATAAGTTATTGTTTTACAAAGATAATACGCCAATTAATATTATTGGCCTAACTAATTTAGATAATGTAAATGATTTATTAAATACCGAATTAGAATATAATTATAGCCTAGCAATTATCCATGAACCCGATAATATTGAAAAATTAAGTTCATTAAATATTAATACTGTTTTAAGTGGTCATTCATTAGGAGGAATAATTAATATTCCTTATTATGGAGGTGTAATCCCCAAAAAGGGTGCTCAAACATACATTAATGATTATTATAAAGTAAATAATACGGAAATTTTTATATCTAATGGCCTTGGATACGAAAAATTTAATTTTCGTTTATTTAATACACCATCTATTAATGTTTATAGATGGAAATAAATGGAAAAGACATTAAAGGAGTTAAAATGAGTAATCCAAAAGATGATATTAAATTATTTCAATATGATGAGAAAAGAAAAGAAGAAAGCGAAAAAATAAGATACTTATTTCATAAAAACGTTGGCATTGAAAAATGGAAATATTTATTAAGATGCAAATTACAAAATATTACTCCCGTTGAACAAGGAGAATTAAGTGATTTTGAATATTTTCTTATAACCAATCCCTTTCGCAAAAAGGAAAAGTCGGAATACTTTTATCTTTTAATAAATAATAATCCCGTTACTCTCTTAAAAACAATGGAAGATGAAAATGGGATTATCGAACTTGATTTATCTACGGCATCTAAATACATGGGCAAGGGCTATGCAACAATGGCCGTTAGTTTAGTAGAGCCAATATTATTTCAAAATCCCAATATCCAAGGATTAAAAATGATTGATTTATCTAATTATGGTCAAACTTCAAAAATTGCCGTTAAACTAGGATATCATCATGTTTCTGAAGGTGATTTTTTCTTTAAAGAAAATCCTAATTTTAACTTACGCAACTCTGATACTGCTAGAAAATTTTAGAAAATTAATAATTTATTAAAAATTGTTAAACATATTAAATAAGAGAACTAAAGGAAACTCCCCAGTTTCCTTGTTTTAGCATGATAATGGTGTTACAATATTAATAAATTTATTATTCTATGAAAGGAGTTTTATATGTTTGAATTAATATCAAAATATAAACCTAGCGGCGACCAACCAGAAGCTATTAAAGAATTAGTCGAGGGAATCAAAGATAATAAAAAAGAACAAGTATTATTAGGAGCAACAGGAACTGGTAAAACTTTTACAATTGCCAATGTCATTAAGGAAGTAAATAAACCTACTCTAGTTTTAGCTCATAATAAGACTTTAGCCGGTCAACTTTATAGTGAGTTTAAAGAATTGTTTCCTAACAACCACGTGGAATATTTTGTCTCATATTATGATTATTATCAACCCGAGGCTTACGTTCCTTCTAGTGATACTTATATTGAAAAAGATGCTTCCATCAATGATGAAATAGATGAACTAAGACATAGTGCTACCAGCGCTTTAATTAATTATCGCGATGTTATTGTTGTCGCTTCAGTTTCCTGTATTTATGGTATTGGGGAAAAGGACGAATATGAAAAAAATATGCTAGTATTAACAATTGGCGATAAAGCCAATCGAAATAATATAATTGATAAATTAGTAGATATGACTTATGAAAGAAGTGATTTAGATTTTCATCGGGGAACTTTTCGCGTTCGCGGAAATGCCATTGATATTATTCCTGTTAATGAAAAAGAATCGGGAATTAGAATTGAATTAGATACAGATATAGTGGAAGCTTTAACTGTTTTTGACCCTTTAACTGGAGTGGTCAAAGAATCTAAAAAAACTGTCGCGATATCCCCTGCTTCTCACTTCGTAACAAGCCCTGAAAAATTGCAAGAAGCAATCAAAAGAATTGAACAAGAAAAAGACGAAAGATTGCAATGGTTCCATGATAAGGGAAAATTTATTGAAGAACAAAGGCTAAAAGAACGAGTTAATTATGATGTTGAAATGCTAAAAGAAACTGGCTATTGCAATGGGGTTGAAAATTATGCTCGCCATTTAGCTTTAAGAGAAGAAGGCGTTACGCCTACTTGTTTAATTGATTTCATGCCCGAAGATTTTTTATTGGTAGTTGACGAATCTCACGTTACTCTACCTCAAGTAAGAGGAATGTATAATGGCGATCGCATGCGTAAGCAAACTTTAGTAGATTATGGTTTTAGACTTCCTAGTGCTTTAGATAATAGACCACTTAGATTTGAAGAATTCGAAAGCAAAATTAAAAATGCCATTTATGTATCTGCAACTCCTGGTGATTATGAATTAAGTCATGTCGATCACATTACTGAACAAATCATTAGACCAACTGGTTTATTAGATCCCCTAATTGAAGTAAGACAAACTGAAGGACAAATTGATGATATTATTGGAGAAATTAATAAAAGGATAGCTCTTAATGAACGAGTTTTAATTACAACCCTTACAATTAGAATGAGTGAAGAACTTACAAATTATCTAAAAGAAATGAATATTAAAGTCGCCTACTTACATAACGAAGTTAAGACATTAGAACGTCTTAAAATAATTCATGATTTAAGATGCGGAATTTATGATGTTGTTGTAGGCATAAATCTTTTAAGAGAAGGAATTGATATTCCGGAAGTAAGTTTGATATGTATATTGGATGCTGATAAACAAGGCTTTTTAAGAAGTGAACGCTCGTTAATTCAAACCATTGGCCGATGTGCCCGCAACGAACATGGAAAAGTTATAATGTATGCTGATATTTATAGCGAAGCCATGGAAAAAGCGATTAATGAAACAAATAGAAGACGGGAAATACAAGAACAATATAATAAAAAACATGGCATTGTACCTAAAACTATTGTTAAGGAAATCAAAGAAGTCATATCTAATCAAATAGTGAAAAAAGATAACAAAAAGAAATTAAGTAAGAAAGAAACTTTAGATATGATAATTAAAATTGAAGAAGAAATGAAATTAGCTGCTAAAAATTTAGATTTTGAAAGAGCTATGGAATTAAGAGATATCTTATTTGAACTTAAAGGAGAGATAAAAAAATGAAAGCCCTTATTACTGGAGCTTCTTCTGGTATTGGCCGCGATATGGCCCGATATTTAGCAACTAAAAATATTGATTTAATTTTGGTAGCTAGAAGAAAAAATAACTTAGAAGATTTACAAAAAGAATTAAAAGTTAAGACGAAAATAATTGTATTGGATTTAAGTAATCAAGATAATGTCTACAAACTTTATGATAAATGTAAAAATGAAAATATTGACATTTTAATTAATAATGCCGGCTTTGGGTTATTTGGGGAATTTTTTGAAACTGATTTAGATACTGAGCTTAAAATGATTGATGTTAATATTAAAGCGCCTCACATTTTAACTAAGCTATTTTTACAGGATTTTTTAAAAAAAGATCAAGGGTATATTTTAAATGTTTGTTCATCAGCTGGGTTTATGGCAGGACCTAGACTTAATACTTACTATGCTACCAAAAATTATCTTACTAAACTAACAATGGCTATAAATGAAGAATTGAGACAAAGAAAAAGCAAAGTTAAAGTATGTGCCTTGTGCCCTGGTCCTACTAACACCGAATTTAATAAAGTAGCTCATGGAACATTTAATATAAAAGAAGCCTCTAGTGAATATGTAGCTGCCTATGGTATTAATAAAATGTTTCAAGGGAAAATGATTATTTTACCTACTTTAAGAATGAAATTAGGAATTTTTGGTTTAAGATTTATTCCTTATCGACTTCAATTAATTATTTCTTATTATATTCAAAAAAGAAAAACTAAATAAAAGAGAAAAATTATGAACTGAACCCCAAAAGTTGGACAGTTTAATTATTCAAGGATTGTAACCTAAATTGAACGGGTGACAATCCTTTTAATTTTACTTTAATTCTATCATAATTATAATAATAAATATAGTCATCTATTGCTTTTATCAGGATAAACGCATGAGAAATTGTGCGTTTTTTGTGTTATTATATAAATAAGAGAATAAATAGGTGGTAAAAATGG
>CANRDE010000017.1 GCA_947629325.1 uncultured Bacilli bacterium | reverse complement strand
GAAAACATTGCCAAAAGTTTACTTAAAAAAGGAATGACCATAAAAGAAATAGCTGAGATAACTGAATTAAGTGAAAATGAAATAGAAAAAATAAAGTCTTATCAATAATAGATAAGATTTTTTAGAAATAAAATAAATAATATAGTATAATAGATATATATAAGGAGTTTATTAATGAAATCAAAATTAAAAAATATTTTTTCTGAAGTTATTGCTTTTTTAATTCCGATTATTTTACTATATTTCATTTATATATTATTGGATTTAAAAAGTGTTACTTTACTATATAGTGATTTAAAAGCCCAATACCTTTGTTTTTTTGAATATTTTAAAAATTTATTTCAAAATACGGAATCTATTTTTTATTCTTTTTCCAATGGTCTAGGTAGTAATATGATGGGAACAATAGCTTATTATTTAATAAGCCCTTTAAATATAGTTTATTTATTTTTTGATGTTTTACATCTTCCTTATGCAGTTATTTTTTTAATTGCATTAAGATTTGGCTTATCTGGTTTGACTATGCATTTTTATTTAAGAAAACATTTTGAAACTAATTCCGTAGTGCTTTATTTATTTTCTACTGCTTACGCTTTAATGATGTTTAATATAGTATATTACTTTAATTTAATGTGGTTTGATGTAATTCTTTATTTGCCTTTAGTATTATATGGAATTGATTTAATAATTAAAGAAAAAAGTAGTTTAATTTATACCTTATTTTTAACCTTAAGTATATTTTCCAACTATTACATGGGATTTATGACATGTATTTTTTGTGCTATTTATTTTCTTTACGAATTTGTATTAAATAAGTGTAATTATAAGATATTATTAAAATTTATTATTTTTTCTTTATTATCAGGTCTTATGACTTGCGTAATATTGATTCCCACTTTTTTTAGCATGCAAAATACATCTAAACCTATTTTTGATATTTCGAACAATGCCATTAATTCCAATTTTATTCCTTTATTAACGGGATTTACTTTAGGATCTTTTGAAAAAATTTTGACAATGGATTATATCTATCTGTATTGTGGGATGATAATAGTGGTTTTAGGATTATTATTTTTCTTTAATTCTAAAATAACTCTAAAAGAAAAAATAATGACATTAATCGTTATAAGTATTTTAGTATTATGCTATATATTTAATTCATTAAATTTAATATGGCATTGTTTTACTAAACCATTCTGGTTTAATTATCGTTATGCTTGGGTATTTTCCTTTTTCTTTATTCTTATTGCAGTTAAAAGTTATTTAAACATAAAGACCATAAAAAAGAGATATTTTATCTTATCTTTTCTAGTAATATTAGGAGGATTAATCTTTTTGATGGCTAAAAATAGTAGTTTTTCTAAATATTATAGTATATCTTTAGTTATTTCTTTTATCTATTTAATTTTTTTATTTTTTATCGCTCTTTGCAAAAATAAAAAAATTAATATAATTTTAGAATTAGTAATGGTCTTCGTAGTTTTATTAGAATTACTAATGAATGCCGACATTGTTTTGGATAAATATGGGTTTAATACGTTTAAAGATTACAATTATAAAGTGAATATCCTAAAAAAAGAATATGATGAATTATTAAAAATGGACAATAGTTTTTATCGGACTTATAAAAATTTCCGTTTTACGGAAAATGATTCTTTCTTATTTAATAGTCATGAAATTAATAGTTTTAATTCTTCAATATCTGCTCCCCAAAAAGAATTCTTTAATAAATTAGGAGTGACAACTTCTTCTGGTTCCGTAAAATATTATTATGGCGAAACCCCTTTTATTGATTCTTTATTAGGAGTTAAATATATGTTATTAAATAAATTAACTATTAGAGATTTAGAATTTATTAAAAGGTTTACTTATAGTAATGAAGCCAATTCATATTATACAGAAGAAAATGTTTATGTTTATAAAAATCCTTATGCTTTATCTTTAGGTTATATGATTCCTGAGGAAACTAAAACTTTAATAAAGGAATATAAAGCTGACAACTTCAATAGTCTTTTAGATTTTCAAAATAAATTGGCCTTATCATTAGGAGGAGAAGATATATTTACCTTAGTTCCCTTAGAAGAGGGGGAATATGGTTATGAGTTTACCGTAGAAAATTATAATAGTTATTATTTCCCTTATACTAAAGAAATGGCTGGAAATAAAGTTGATGTCTTTGTTAATAATATGAAAGTTAAAGCTTTTCGGGATAACCAAAGGGATACCTATACGTTAATTAATAATTATCATTTAGGTGACAAGGTAAGAGTAGAATTAATTGGACCAGGAGGTATTACCTTATATTTAGAGCCTAAACTTTATCAAATAGATTATCAAAAGTTACAAGAATTGTATGAGAAGTTAAGTAAAAATGAATTAAAAAATTTAGAAGTGAAAAAAAATGGATTTAAAGCCAATATAAATGTTAGCGAAGATAAAAAAACTTTATTATTAACTTTACCTTATGAAAAAGGTTGGCATTTTTATGTTGATGGCCAAAAAGTAGAATACTATAATGCATTAGATGGCTTAATTGGTATAGATTTGAGTTTAGGTGAACATCATATTGAGGCTAAATTTTATTCTCCTGGATTCTTCTTAGGTTTAGTTATATCTATCATAACCTTTATAGTAAGCATTATTTGTTTAGTAAAAGAAAAAATAATTATTAATTTCTTGAATAATATTTATTTAAAGGTTAAAAAGAGAATGATTAAAATAAAAACTCCAAATTTATTTTAGGATCATTATATAAAATTGGAGATAATAATTTTTACATCCAAAAATAAAAATATAGGTTTTCATTTTTAATATAATAATTTAAAGAACAAACTATAGCATTCCCAATGCTCCAGTTGTCATCAATTGCTAACATAATCAATTGTTTCAGCAGTTCTGGATTTGTTTTTAAATAAGATAAGAAATCGTTTGCTGCTAACGAAGATGCTCCTTTAATTAGAGGAGCGAAATTGTGCCAAAATCCCTCAGGAATTTTATTATAAATGACTTGTCCAAATAAATTAGATAGTAGGATAATATCTTTTTCAGTCAAATTATCAGTCAATATAAGAATTGCTTCATCAAGAACGTTTTCTAAACTAACCAAAAATTTTGATTGATCAATTAAGGCCATGTTAATAACTTCTATAATACTATCATTGTCTACTTTATTTAACATTTTTGCAATAGAATCAATCAATGGAACAATGTATAATTCTATTTCTTGCGTAGTTAATTGTATATTGAATTTGTCATTAATAAACTTTTTTATATTTTCTTTTCCATCTGCTGAAGACATCCATTCTGCAAAAATTTGTATAAATAAAGATTTTAATTCGTTAATATCAATATTTCCCATATTTTCAGATATGTACGTTATAATTTTTTCAATTTCTAATTTGCTAAGGTCAAAATTGCCAAAATTCAAATTATCTTTTATTTCTTGAATATAACCTTCTGTAAATATAACATTAGAAATAGATTTTCCGATAAATGTTAAATCTGGAGATTCTTGAGTACCATTATAGGATATTCCTAATAGGGATGCCCAAAATTTATTTATATTTATTTTTTCTCCAAATTCTTGTAGATTTCCATAATTATCAAAAGCACTTTTGTTAATTTTATTAGTACCATGATTACTTTCTTTACCTACTATGTATTTGGATATTATGTCAGTAATATTCTTATGTTTATTGTCTATTTTTTCTGCTGGTACATAAATGATTCTATCATTTAAAACACCAGTTATATTATTAAATGTAGATACAAAATCATATTCGGCACTAAATATTGTTAATTTTTCGTCATCTATTAAACTTGTTACTAAATAATTATAACTAGATTTATTTGTAGCAATTTTCTCCTTTAAATTAAAGGGAGATTTAGATTTCTGATCTGTATATGTTTCCGTATGTAATAAATATGGATTATAAACAGTAACGGAGCTAATACAATCAGTTAATTCTGGGTTGTTATTTTTTAATAAGGCATAAGATGTGGTGGTTAGTCCACCACCTAAAGAAAAACCGTATAATTCTATATTTTTTCCTTTATCTTGAGCTTTTTTTGCATATTCTTCTATTAAATTGTAACAAGAATTAGTTTGGTCATAATATGCTTGTTTAACATTTTTAGAAATATCTATAGGCATAGTAGCTTTTCTAGTTATTATATTTTGTAATAAAGGAATTAAAGGAGACGGAATTGATTTAATAATTAAAGGGTAAGCGTCGGCTAATATATCATTGCCAACCTTTGCATCAGTAAAAGAACTACAAACTTTGTAATTACCATCTTGATCTTGTAAAATCACAGCATCATAGCCATTGTCTTCACGAACGATATCTTTAATAATTAGATTTTTAATATTATTATCATTACCTTTGTATATTACTAAGTTAGAATTTTTCCTAATATCTTTAATTTTATTGTCTAATTTCTTTAACATTTCAGATTCATTTAAATATTGTTGATATTCTTCATTAGTCCAACTTTTAGAATTAATTTTACTGCTTTTTGTCATAATTTGTCTAAGAGGCTTTAAATTATCATTTTCATCCAATATATCTCCTATTTTTCTGTTTTTAATTATGCCAATAAAATAATTGTATAATTCATCATCATTAAACGCATTGTATAAAGTTGTAGTGAACTTTTCTAAATCATTAATTTCTATTGCGCTTTTATCTGAAAGGGTGGAACTAGAATGATTTTGAGATGTAGTCGTATCTAAATTTATTTCTTCTGTATTTATTTGATTATCTATATTTATTTTTTCGATACTTACTTTTTCTTTTGGCTTAATGTAAGAATCAAATCTTTTAATGGAATTGGGAGTGTGTATTTTGACAGGATTGATTGTTTCTCTATTCATTTTAAATATCCTTTATCCTAGTATTAAAATAATACATAAATACTTTTTGGAATTCTTCTTCGTTTTCTAAACCAACAAGATTATCATTAATAATTTTTCTTAAGATAAAATCATCTTTGTCTAAAGAATTAACTAAAATAGCATATTTGATATTGTTATAATTAAACTCATCTAATAAGATACAATCTCTTCCATCTTCTAATTTAATAAAAGTTACATCCATAATATTCACCTAGATCCTTTATTTAGTGTTTCCAATTCATTTTTCATAATTTCGCTCATTTGGTCCAAATCATATTCTGCCCAATCTTTTATTGCACCACCATATTTCTTCTCTAAAAAATCATTAAAGTCGGCGTAACCTAAAGCTTTGCACAATTCGTCAAGACTCTTCTTGTTGAAAAGGGCATAAGCACCACCTAAATAGGTTTCGTCTAGCTCTTTAATTTTTTTATAATCATCAGCAGTATAGTTATAATTTCGGCGTTCAATTCCATTTTGCGTATAATCTGTTAAGTTATATTCTTCCAGTAATTTTTTTAATCTTGATTGTTCATATAAGCTAATTTCCGTAATAGAATATCCGTAATATTTTTCACTTTCTTCTGCTATTGTTTCGCCACCATTATTTAAATCATTTTTAAAATTTTTGGAACATCCTATTAAAGAACTTGCAGAGAAGGTTAAAAGAAGAGTTAGGAAACTAACCCCTAAAGCAACTCGGCGATGGATTCTAGAGTCATGAACCTTTTTATCCCTGCCAATTGAGTTATTTAAAGTATTTTTATACATTCTTTTCATATTTTCGGCTTTTTGCATCTTTATCACCTATCATTAAAATTATAACAAAAATTCATATATATTTAAAGTGTAATTATAATAATATCAAAAAAATCAATTGACATTTTTATAAGCTATAATTAGTAGAGAACATATATTTAATTAAATTACATAAAATGATTTATGAGAAAATAAAGAATATTCCATTGAACATCATCGATTATACCCCCATCATTTACTTCTTTAATTTTTCTTATTAAATTGTCTTTGTCTTCCTTACTATGTTCTTCTAGAATTATTTGAGTTGCTAAATCTTTAATTTCGGAATAGTTACCACAGGCAAGAAGTAAGTCTTTTATTCTTTGTGTACCATTAGTCAAAAACATAGCAACAGATGGACCCCATCCTAATGAAGTTATGATATCATTTATCAGTTGTGCATTTTCATCGATAAATTCGGGAGATGCGAGGCCAGGAATTAATAATTCTTTTAGTAAGGGGGTTATTAAGTCATCATTTCCGTTAGTTAAGAACGTTAAAAAATTTAAAAGTTTGGTAGGACTGGCTTTAAGAGCATTAACTAAAAGTGGTTTTAATTGATCCTGAAATTCATCTAAAAGATCCAAAAATTTAGGATTAACATTATGATTTGTTAAAAATTCCTTACCTTGGCTGTTAAATATCCAATCCACAATAACTTCTGATAATATATTAGTAAAATCTTTCAATTTGAAATTTTTACTTCCTAAATTTTCATTGCAATAATTTATTATTCTTGATATATCCAATCGACTAAATTGAGACAATTTATCAATATCTACATCATAATCTCCATCCGGAATCTTATTTATATAATTAAACTTGCTAGCTAGCTCTGTTATAGGAATAATAGATTGAAACAAAATATTTTCAAGATATTCATAATCTAATTCCTCTTTTTCCCCGTCATAATCAATATTAATTATTTCAGAGATTAATTCATTTATATTTTTTATTTGCCCATATTTGATTATGTTTCCATTTTGATCAAAGCATGAGTCATTTAAAGAACTAAAGCTAAATTTTGATTGCATAGCATTTTTAAGTAATTCATTTAAAAGAGTACAATTTTTTTTAATTGGATTTAGATATTTTGAAGAAGTATCTGTCTTTTTGAAACCTAAAAGGTCTCCTATAAAGTTATCCGCAAGATAGTTTCCTACAAAATCATTGATATTGATAGAGTACTTGGATAAATCCTTAAAGCCTTGAGAATCTGTCATATCTCCTGTAATAGTGCTAGGCAAAAGAACTGGGTCTAATTCTGATAAAATAGAATTAAAGTTAGCCACAAGATTTTTATCTTCAGCAAATATTTTAAATTTGTTATCATTTTTTAACTCATTAATTAAATTTCTTTTATTTAGTCCCAAAATTCTATTAAAGAAGGTAAAGTTTCCCAAAGGATTTAATAGAAATTTTATATCAAAATTGGCTTTTCCTTCCAACATATTTAAATAATTGTGGAATCTGTCACTTGTCGAAATATATTTATTAAAATATGTTTCAGTATTAAGCAAATAGGGATTATAAACTGTAACGGAGCTAATAGAATTAGTCACAGTTGGGTTTGTTTCTTTTAATAAGACATAAGCTGTTGTAGTTAGTCCACCGCCTAAAGAATTTCCGTATAATTCTAACTTTTTTCCTTTATCTTGAGCTTTTTTTGCATATTTTTCTATTAAATTGCAACAAGATTCTATTTGTTTTTGAGTTATTTTTTTCCCACTTTGATTTTCAGTATTAATAATGGAAGTTATTGTTTCTGCCAAACCTGGTGTTAAATTGTCTAGCAAAGAATAAAGTAAAGTGAAAAAATCGTTTGAATCGTTTAAATTAGAACTACAAATCTTATAATTGCCATCTTGATCTTGTAAAATCACAGCATCATAGCCATTGTCTTCACGAACGATATCTTTAATAATTAGATTTTTAATATTATTATCATTACCTTTGTATATTACTAAGTTAGAATTTTTCCTAATATCTTTAATTTTATTGTCTAATTTCTTTAACATTTCAGATTCATTTAAATATTGTTGATATTCTTCATTAGTCCAACTTTTAGAATTAATTTTACTGCTTTTTGTCATAATTTGTCTAAGAGGCTTTAAATTATCATTTTCATCCAATATATCTCCTATTTTTCTGTTTTTAATTATGCCAATAAAATAATTGTATAATTCATCATCATTAAACGCATTGTATAAAGTTGTAGTGAACTTTTCTAAATCATTAATTTCTATTGCGCTTTTATCTGAAAGGGTGGAACTAGAATGATTTTGAGATGTAGTCGTATCTAAATTTATTTCTTCTGTATTTATTTGATTATCTATATTTATTTTTTCGATACTTACTTTTTCTTTTGGCTTAATGTAAGAATCAAATCTTTTAATGGAATTGGGAGTGTGTATTTTGACAGGATTGATTGTTTCTCTATTCATTTTAAATATCCTTTATCCTAGTATTAAAATAATACATAAATACTTTTTGGAATTCTTCTTCGTTTTCTAAACCAACAAGATTATCATTAATAATTTTTCTTAAGATAAAATCATCTTTGTCTAAAGAATTAACTAAAATAGCATATTTGATATTGTTATAATTAAACTCATCTAATAAGATGCAATCTCTTCCATCTTCTAATTTAATAAAAGTTACATCCATAATATTCACCTAGATCCTTTATCAGATTCTCCCGATTCATTTTTCATAATTTCGCTTATTTGTTTCAAATCAGCTTCTGCCCAAGCGTCTATTGAAGGTTCCCCTTTAGAATTTACATAACTATTTTTAACTAAAAAATCATTAAAGTCGGCGTAACCTAAAGCTTTGCATACTTCATTAACATTATCTAGAATACAAATATTATAAACACCATGAATATAGGTTTCGTTTAGCTCTTTAATTTTTTTATAATCATCAGCAGTATAGTTATAATTTCGGCGTTCAATTCCATTTTGCGTATTTTGCGTATAATTTGTTAAGTTATATTTTTCCATTAATGCAATAGCTCTAGAATTTTCATATAAATAAATACTATAAACACTATATCCATAATATTTGTCAACATATTTCGAATCTTTTGAGGAATCTTCCGACTTAGCACATCCTATTAAGGAACTTGTAGAGAAGGTTAAAAGAAGGGTTAGTAAACTAACACTTAAAGCAACTCGACGATGGATTTTATAGTAGAGAGTCTTTTTATTTGGTCCAATTGAGTTATTTAATGTTTTTTGATAAATTGTTTCGTGTTTTTCTCCATTATCCATCGTTTATCACCTATCATTTAGATTATAACAAAAATTCATATATATTTAAAGTGTAAAATGTTGTCTAATGTATTGATTTCTGAATTTCTAAATACTATAATTTTATTAGAAAGTAGGGAAATTTAATGAATAATTTTACGGGATTTGATCCCCAAAAGGTTTATAACGTTTTGAATTCTATTGAAAATTCTTATGCTGATATTTTTTCTGCAATTAAAGTTCATGTTCAAAATGGTTTTATTGAACCGATGAGTGAAAAATGGGCATGTACAGAAGCCCAAACATTTTTTATTAATTATGTAAAGCCAGCATTTGATGAAATAACAAACAAAATTAACACAAATTTTTCTGTAATATTTACAGGAATTAACCAAGCTGCAAGAATGTGGGCCGCAGAAACAGGAAGTGATTATCAACCAAAAAATTTAATGATATCACAAACAAAGATTGATGTTTCTATGATTAAAGAAAACATTAATGGCATTAGAGGAATTGATAAAGTAGCAGCAGAGAATTTAACTAATAAGTTAAAAACGTTTCAAACTGAGATATCCCAATGTTTAACTAATGCTCAAAATGCAATTAAAAATGGTGGCTTTTTAGGTGGTAACCAAGAAGCTCAATTATATAATGCTTTAGGAAAAAACAAAGAAGTAATTAATCAATTTGTATTAGATTTGAATGTTGCTTTAGAAAAAGCAATAAAAAATACAATTTCATCTTATGGTGATACAGAAGGTAAAATTTCAGAAGCATTTAATGTTAATAAATAGTTAAAACAAAAATCATATGGAACTTATCAGAATAATTATATTTTGATAAGTTTTTTTATATATGTTTTTTTAATTTCTTATGATATAATGAATTTGAAACTAGTTGGGGAAGATGTGATATGAAAATTTATTTGTATTTAAATAGTCAGATTTTCGATTATATGTTACCGGAAGAAGTATCTGGTAGTTTTTCATTCGAACCGACAGACAATGAAAATAAACTTATAAACATCAAAGCCAAAGATGATCAATGGATAATTTATAGTACTGAAAACGTTAAAATTATAATAGATAATCAGTATAAAGAAGAAGAATTTATTGAAAATGATAAATTTTATGTTTTACAACGAGATAATAAAAATTACTTAATATATGTTAAAAAAATAAATATGGATGGCATAATGGCCTTTAAATATTTTCCTAATAAGTCTTTAGTTGTTTCTTCTAAAGAAACTAGTGATATTATTTATAATTGTTCTTATTTTTCTAATTCTTCTGTTAGTATTAATTTAAATGAAGATAATAGTCTAAAAATAATTAATCAAGGAACAAATTATACCTATATTAATGGAGCATATAGTAATTCTGAAAGTGTTACTGTGCAAAAGGGAGCAATAGTTGATATATTAGGATTAAAAATGATTTTCTTAAATGATTACTATTTTATTGTTAATTCCCCTTATATTAAAATAAACGAGGAATTATTAAAAAATAAATATGATTTACCCGTTTTAGAAAAAGAACAACAACTAGAAATAAAAGATAGAGATCTTTATTTAAAGAATGATTATTTTTTTAAAGCACCCAGAATAAAAAGAACAATTGAAACAAAAGAAATAGAGATAGCAAAGCCACCTCAAAGTAAATTAGATTCAGAAACCCCCTTTATTTTAGTTGTAGGTCCTATGTTAACCATGGGAATAATTTCTGTTGTAACAGTAGTAAATACAATTTTACGAATAGCCTTAAAGCAAACAACATTAGCGGATTCATGGCCATCATTAGTTACTGGGGGAGTAATGTTTGTTTCTATGATTACTTGGCCAATTATTACGCAAGCTTATAATAAACATATAAAAAAGAAAAGATTAAAAGAGCATATAGAAAAGTATAAAGGATATTTAAGTAATAAAAAATCAATATTAGAACAAGAACGATTATTACAAAAGTCGATTATTTCCGAAAATTTAATAACGATTGATGAATGCATAAATATTATTAATCAAAAAAATATGTATTTTTGGAGTAAAAGAAATGATCAAAATGATTTTTTAACATTTAGAATTGGAATGGGCAATGTTCCTTTAGATATGGATTTTAAATATAATAAAGAGGATTTTAATTTAGAAGATAATGAGATCCGGGATAATGTAGAAGCTTTAATTGATGAATATAAGGAATTAAAAAATGTTCCTATAGGTTATTCGTTTTATGAAAATAAGATTACTGCTATAATTGGTAATAGATATAAAACAGTAAATTTTATTAATAATATAATATTACAATTATTGACATTTTATAGCTATGAGACAGTAAAAATTGTTTTATTTACAGATAAAAATAATAAAAAAGATTGGGAGTATATAAAATATCTTAATCATAATTTTGATAATGAAAAAGATTTTCGTTTCTATGCAACTAATCAAGAAAGTGCTAAAAATGTAGCAGATTATTTAGAATTTGAATTAAATAATAGAATAGAATATTTAAAAAATAATATGGAAGTTAAAGTCCCTCATTATGTTATTATTACTGATTCTTATGCTAAAATAAAAAGGTATAAATTTGTTGATTTATTAACAGAAAGTTCAAATAATTTGGGATTTAGTATTGTAATACTAGAAAATAGACTAGGAAATTTACCAAGTAAATGTGATAATTTTATTAACATAGGAGCTAAAAATTCCGGTATATTAGAAAATTCATTTGAAAATCAAGAACAAACGGAATTTATTGATGAAATTCATTATAATATTGATATGATGTCTATAGTTCGTAAAATTGCTAATGTTCCAATTGAATTTGAAAATGGAATAAATATGTTAGCTAATTCCATAAGTTTTTTAGAAATGGAAAAAGTAGGTAATGTGGACCAATTAAATATTTTAAATCGTTGGAATACTAATGACGCTATAAAAAGCTTAAAAGCTGAAGTAGGAGTAGATGAATTAGGCGATTTAATGTATTTAGATTTACATGAAAAAAGCCATGGCCCTCATGGACTTATTGCTGGTATGACCGGTTCTGGGAAAAGTGAGTTTATAATCACTTATATTTTAGCAATGGCCATGAATTATAGTCCTGATTATGTTTCTTTCATTTTAATTGATTATAAAGGCGGCGGTTTAGCTTTTGCTTTTGAAAATAAACTTAATGGAATCATTTTACCTCATTTAGCAGGAACTATAACTAATTTAGATAAAGCAGAAATGGATAGAACGTTAGTAAGCATAAACAGTGAAATTAAAAGACGTCAAGGCATTTTTAATAATGCTCGTGAAATCCTTGGCGAAAGTACAATAGATATATATAAATATCAGAAATATTATAAGGAAGGGAAACTGCAAGAACCTATTCCTCATTTATTTATAATTTGTGATGAATTTGCAGAGTTAAAAAGTCAACAACCGGATTTTATGGATAACTTAATAAGTGTTGCTCGAATTGGTAGAAGTCTAGGAGTCCATTTAATATTAGCAACGCAAAAGCCAAGTGGAGTAGTAAATGATCAAATATGGTCTAATACTAGGTTTAGGGTTTGTTTGAAGGTTCAAGATGAAACCGATAGTCGAGAAGTATTGAAAAGAAGTGACGCTGCTTATTTAAAACAAGTAGGAAGGTTTTATTTACAAGTGGGATTTGATGAATATTTTGCTTTAGGTCAATCGGCTTGGTGTGGAGCTAAATATTACCCTTCTGAAAAAATAGTAAAACATGTTGACAAAAGCATTAACTTTATTGATGAAAATGGATTTTTCATAAAAAGTGTAGAAGCAAGTAATAGTAATAAAGTTGAGGCTCAAGGTGATCAATTAACGGCCATTCTTAATGAAATTATTAAAATATCTAAACAAACAAATAAAAAAGCCAAACAATTGTGGTTAGAGAATATTCCCGAAACTATTCTGGAAGAAGAACTAGAAAAAAAATATCAATTTATGAAAAAAGATTTTAATGTCAAAGCAATAATCGGCGAGTATGATGCGCCTGATATTCAAGAGCAAGGCTTAATTGAATACGATTTCTTAGATGATGGAAATACTATAATTTATGGTATAGATGGAATTGAAAAAGAAATGGTATTAAATGAAATAATCTATTCTACAACTAAAAATTATAGTGTGGAGGAGTTAAATTATTATATAGTGGATTTTGGATCAGAATCTTTAGGATTATGGGAAGGCTTACCACATGTTGGTGGGGTTGTTTATCCTTCTGAAACAGAAAAATTTATTAATTTATTAAAACTTATTAAAGAAGAATTAAAAAAACGGAAGAAATTATTTTCAGATTTTGGAGGAGATTATAAGAATTATATAAAAAATAATCAATTACCTTTAATAGCGGTCATTATAAACAATTATGATTCAGTATCGGAACTGTATCCTGATATGTACGACACTTTACCGGAATTAGTGAGAGATTCTAGTAGATATGGAATTATCTTTATAATAACAGCTAATGCTACTAATTCGGTATCAAATAGAATATCTCAAAACTTTAATAATATTTATGCTTTGAAACTTAAAGATTCTCAAGATTATTCTAATATATTTAATGTTAGATCAAATATAATTCCTCGAGATATTTTAGGAAGAGGAATTATTAACCATGGAGGAATACATGAATTTCAAACAGCTAAAATTGTAGAATCAGAAGATAAATTAAATGATTTTGAACAAGAATATATTAAACAACAAAATGAAAAAAATAGCCAAAAAGCAGCCCGAATCCCTACTTTACCAGATAAAGTTACTTTTGATTTAATAAAAGGTAATATAAAAGATTTAAGAAGTATTCCAATCGGAATTCAAAAAAATGATTTGAAGATGGTAACTATAAACTTATTAGATAATATAGGAAATGTTGTATCATCAAATAAAATAGATAATACCTATAATTATTTAATTAGTTTAATGAGCATGTTAAATACTATTAAAAATATAAATATATTTATTTTTGATCCAATGAATAAATTAACGTTAATTAGAAACAATTTTAAGAATTATTATAATGACAATTTTAATGAAATTATTGTAAATTTGCAAAAATATATTGAAGATTTAATTTTAAAAAATAGTACTAATGAAGGCATAATAATAATATATGGTATAAATAAGTTTATTACGAATGTAGATAGCTCTAAGATGGAAGAATTATTTAATACTTTAAAAAAATACGAAAAGATTGGTTTATTAATAGTAGATGATGTTTTAAAAATAAAAAATCTAGCTTTTGAATCATGGTTTACTAATTTATTTAATTTGGCTACTGGATTATGGATAGGTCGGGGAGTAACTGATCAAGGCGTGCTTAAATTATCTAGTTTTTCTACGGAAATGTCTAAAGATATAAAAAATAATATGGGTTATTATATCGAAGATGGCCATGGCGAATTGATTAAATTAATTGATTTTGTTAGCAAAGAGGGCGAAGATGATGAACAATAAAATATTAATTAAGTTATTTGTTCCGGAATTAGATGTTTCTTATGACGTTTTTATTCCAATTAATGAAGCAGTATGGAAAGTTAAATTGCTTTTGTTAAAATCGATAGAAGATATGTTAAAAATAAAAGTAAGTACCAAAAATATTTATTTACTTAATAAAGTAAGTAATAAAATATATAACAATAATGAAGTTATTATTAATACTGATATAAGAAATGCTAGTGAATTATTATTAATTAGCAAAAAAGATATTTGATTATAAATATTTAGCAAAAATAATGGTATAAAAAATAAATATATGATAAGATATAGATATAATTAAAAATTTTAAGAGAGGTTAGTTATATTATGAAAAAAATAAATACTAAGGCATTCAAATTATCAATTTTATTAATTTTAGCTTTATTTTGTTTAACTGGATGTGGATGGGAGGATGTAAAAAAAGAGTATTCTGAAGTTTTAGAAAAAGGGGTTGATTGTAATTATCGTGAAAAAGTGTATGATGGCCGAAAATGGGTTAATGATCAGATGGGGAATGTATTAAAAATTCAGATGGATGAGAATAGCGTTATAATTAGCAACTTAGTGTTAGGAGTGTATAATACATATGAAGTTGTTAAAGACGGTAAATATAACGAAATTTATGCATATAATGGTGGAATACATATACCATGGGTGGATCTCGCCTTTGACATAACACATTATGCACAATTGGACCAAGAAGACATAGAAAAATTTTTAGACAATTTAAAAGAAGGATCGTGTCCTAAAATAATAAGTGTGGACAATGATAATGCTGATTATGGAAAAGCTATGACTACTATCTATAAATTTCATATAGATGATGTATGTGGAGCAGGTAGAACGGGTTGTCGAAAGTTTTCTTTATATAATCCGAAGAGCTCGAATGATCCGGATAATCCAAATAAGCCGGATGATCCAATTAATCCGTACGAAGAGAGAACGATTAACGTTAATTTAAACGTTTTTGATGATATTGATTTGTTAAGTTATTATTCAAATATGATACCTAGTAGCTGTACAATAGTTGGTAATTCGGATATTATTAAACTTTCTAATAGTTTAGTAAGTGCCGAGAAAGGCGGTACTGTTGATGTACGATGCAATATTAATTCAGTATCAAAAGATACGGTGTTGTTTAAATTAAATATTAAAGACAAAACTACTTTATCTGGTACTAGTTATTTTTCAAACTTAGATTATAATAGTTTATGTAGTAATAAAGATATAAAACAAGCCGTAAAAATAGTAGGATACATTGTAGTAATGGTGAAATGGATAATACCATTTATGTTGATTATATTGGGAATGGTAGACTTTGGGAAAGCAACTATTTCAAATGATGAAAAAGCTTTAAAGACAGCAACCGGAACTTTATTGAAAAGAATAATAGCCGGAGTAATAGTATTTTTTATACCAACAATTATGTTAGCAATATTAAATATTGTAAAAGTTACAAAAGGAATTGAAGATAAAGATAATGAACAATTTGGTCAATGTACTAAATGTTTGTTTGATCCTTTTAATCAGTGCTAATTTTAATAAATATAGTATAATATATGTAAAGAAAATTAAAAATATTGACTTATAATAAATTTTTAGATAAAATTAATTTAAAGAAAGAAGGTATTTTATGTTATTAGGAGATTTTTGTGGAGATACAGCTTCCATATGGTCTATCTTAGGATATGTTGTTGTGGTAATAAAAATAGTAATTCCTTTATTGTTAATTGTTTTAGGAATGCTAGATTTAGGAAAAGCTGTTGTATCAAATGATGAAAAAGCTATGAGTAAATCAGTAACTTCATTAGTTAAAAGATTTGTTGCTGCTGTATTAGTATTTTTCGTTCCAACTATAATAAGTGCTGTTTTTAATGCAATCAATGTTGGCGATTTAAAAAACGGTGGTAATATATGTGTTCAATGTGTTACTGATGTAAACGGCAGTACATGTACAGACGCTCGTGGAGCAGATGACCAAATAGTAATAAAATAAGTTGATTAAGTTTATGATAAACTCGTTTCTTAGAAAAAGAACGAGTTTTTATATGGTTGCAAAAAAATTAATTAAATTATAAAAAAGATTATCCTAAAATCTTTTTTATTGTATGAGAAAACCCCTAGCCTAGCTAGGGGTTCGGTTAAGCTTTAGCGGTAAGTTGAAAAGAAAAACTCCTTCTAATATAATATTTGTTGCGACCGCCAGGAAGCAACAATAATATTAGAAGGAGGACGTTTATGAAGAATATTCAAATAAACGATATAAAAAGTTTAGCACATACTCAATGGAATTGCAAATATCACATAGTATTTGCACCAAAGTATAGACGAAAAGTCTTTTACGAGAGTAAAAGACTAGAAATGGGGCAAATATTGAGACAACTATGTGAATGGAAAGGAATAACAATAATAGAAGCAGAAGTATGTCCAGACCATATACATATGTTAGTAGAGATACCACCAAAGTATAGTGTATCAAGCGTAATGGGATTTTTGAAAGGAAAAAGCAGTTTTATGATATACCAAAAGTGGGCAAATATGCGATTTCAATATAGGAATAGAGAGTTTTGGTGTAGAGGATATTATGTGGATACAGTTGGAAAAAATACAAATAAAATAAAAGAATATATACAAAATCAATTGAAAGAAGATCAGCTAAGTCATCAAATGACATTTGAAGATTTTGACCCTTTTAAAGGGTAGCAAGTAAAAGATGCGACTGGCGGTCGAAAAAAGGCCACTTTAGTGGAGGCCAGTAATAAAGCCTTTTAGGCGAAAATGAAAAACCACCAGCTATTGATGTGAACCCCATTTAGTAGACATTAATAAAAAAACAGTATATTAAAAAGAGAAAAGTCATGATATGAACCCCGTTTCTTGGACATAGAAGCGAGGTTTTTATATGAGTAAATTAAGATATGAAGATAAAATTAAT
>CANRDE010000016.1 GCA_947629325.1 uncultured Bacilli bacterium | reverse complement strand
CGTACTTCTAGTTAATGTATATTACTACTCGAAGAATTTTCCGAGTTTCCTATCAATCTGGAGCAGGTGATGGGAATCGAACCCACGTTAATAGCTTGGAAGGCTATAGTTCTACCATTAAACTACACCTGCATAAACTTAAATTATACCGCCCATAAAATAGGCACAAATAAATAATAACAAATTTTTAATGATTTTGCAACAAATTGTTGATATAATGATATTGAAATAAGAATGGGAGGAAGAGTATGGAACAAAATAAACGCCAATTTGGAGATCGAAAAGATAGTAAAAGATGTCGTGATATAGGTGGAATGTCACAAATATTAATCGATTTAAAACCAAAACGTTCTTTAGGAGAACTATATGTTAATCAAAATATGGATGTGACTAACTTAGTAAATTATATGAAAAAATTTAAAAAGGTTGATGATAAAATTACTTATTTTCATGCTTTTTCAACTTTGTTTGGTAAAGTTATTTATAATCGCCCTTTATTAAATAGATTTGTTGCTAACCGCCATGTTTACGAACATAATGATATAACATTATCTTATGTTATGAAAATTGATTTTGAAGATAAAGCCCGGGAAGTAATGGTAATTGTACCTATTGAACGGAAAGATAATATTTATTCCTTAAGTAAAAGAATAAAAGAAAAAGTAACTAATATAAGAAATCACCAAAATATGGGAGAAGGTGCTAATAAAGCCATTGATATTTTAGGCAAATTACCTAATTTTTTAAGAATTCCAATTGTGGGTATATTTAAATACTTTGATAAACATGGAATATTACCTGCGTCTTTAGTAAAAGACAATATTTATTATAGTAGTATGATTATTTCCAATTTAGGTACTTTTAATTTTGGGGGAATTTATCATAACGTTACTGATTTTGGTACTTGTTCCGGTATCATAACTATTGGCGAAATAAAAGAAAAAATAGTAAAAGAGCAAGAACAAGAAATAACTAAATATTATTGTGAGTTAGGATTAACCATTGATGAAAGAATAGCTGATGGCTTTTATTTAATTAAATCTATTCAATTAATGCAATATATTTTGGATAACCCTAGTTTATTAGAAGGAAACATTGATGAAAAAATCGAAATCAAATAATAATTATAGATTTTATAATTTTATAACTTGTATTGTGAGATTTGCAGGAAATATATGGTTTGGTGGAAAAGTAATAGGAAAAGAAAATATTCCGCAAAAGGGTAAATGTATTTTAGCGGGCAATCATGTTAGTGATTTTGATGCTTATTTATTATTTTCTAGTACTAAAAGGCCCATTCATATATTAGGAAAAATCGAATTATTTCAGGGACCTTTTGCCTGGCTTTTTAAAAAAATGCATCTAATACCAGTCGATCGGAGCACGAAGAATCCTGAAGCTATAGAAAAGGGCATAAGTATTCTTTTAGAAGATAAAATATTAGGTATTTTTCCAGAGGGAACCTATCATAAAAATGATCTTCTTCTTCCTTTTAAACCCGGAGTAATTAATTTTGCGGAAAAAACTAATTCTCCCATAATTCCATTTGCTATAATAGGTGAGTTTAAATTTCGAAGTAAGCCAATTATAAAAATTGGTAAACCTCTATATTTAGAAAAAATAAAGACTAAAGACAAACTTAAATATTTTGAAAGCGTTATAGAAAAAATGTTAACAAACAAAAAAGGATTGGAATAACTAATCCTTTTTTATAAAGCTTCTTACAATTTCAGCATCGTCAAGATGAATTTTTTCATGCCCAATGATTTGATAATCTTCATGACCTTTTCCGAGAATCAATAAAATATCATCTTTATCTAACATTTTAATTCCCTTAGTAATGGCTTCTTGGCGATCAAATATAATTTCATAATTGGTTGATTTATTATCTTTGGTAATATCATTCATAATTTTTTGAGGATCTTCGGTTCTAGGATTATCATTTGTAAAAATGACATAATCGCTAAGCTTAGTCGCAATATTCCCCATAATTGGTCTTTTTAGGGGATCACGATCACCACCACAGCCAACAATAGTAATGACTTTATTTTTTTTCAATTCATTATAAGCCATAATTACTTTTTCAACTGCATCAGGAGTATGGGCATAATCAACAACAGCATAACCTTTACCAACTTTGTAAGTTTCACATCTTCCCTTAGGAGGATAAATATCTTTTGTTATCGCAATTAATTTTTCTATACTAAATCCCAAATTATTAAGAATAGATAAGCAAGTTAAATAATTATAAATATTAAATTTACTAGTTAAATTGGTAGTAACTTCATACTCTTTATTATCAAATGAAAATTTTAAATTAGTATGATCCGGTAAGATTTCAAAGTTTTTTATTTGATAATCGCCATTTAATCCATAGGTTTTATAATTCTTAAATATTTTAAAACTTTCAGATGAAGGATCATCACTATTTAACAAGATAATGCCATCTTTTTTTAAATAATTCGTAATTTTAACTTTTTCTTTCAAATAAGCATCCATTGTTTTGTGATAGTCTAAATGATCTTCAGTAAGATTAGTAAAGGCCGCGCAAGTTAATTTTAAGCCAGCAATTCTTTCAAATGATAAAGCATGACTAGATACTTCCATTACTATATATTTAATATTTTTAGCCACAGCTTCATCTAGCAATTTATATAATGTCAAAATATCGGGAGTAGTATTATTTAATTCAATATGAGTATCTTTATCATAATAGCCAATTGTTCCTAAATAAGCGGCATTTTGGCCCAACTTTTGTAACATTTGATAAGCTAAGTAGCAGCTAGTTGTTTTGCCATTTGTCCCAGTAATTCCTATAATTGTTAAATTATTAAATTCTGCACTATATTCTGCTACTAAATGATTTTTTAAATATTCTGAACTATCTTTAACTTGTTCATATTCAATATCTAATTTTAATTCTTTTTCTCCAACTATTTTACTAGCTCCATTTTTTATGGCCTCTTCTATGTAATCATGACCATCTACAGTATGTCCCTTTATGGCGACAAAAATTTGTCCCTTTTTTACTAATTTTGAATTTGTTTCATATTTAATCATATTTTCACTTCCACTATAATTATATTATCATATAACTCCGTTTGAAAACTACAAATTTATGCAGTTAAATTTAAAATATGCAAAAACAACTCATTTGAGATATACATAGTAACCTTTCTAAATTTGTGCTATAATACGGACAAAGGTGATATTATTATGGAAAAAATTATATTAACAGGAGACAGACCAACTGGCAAACTTCATTTAGGTCACTTTGTTGGTTCTTTAAGAAATAGAGTAAAATTACAAAATTCTGGTCAATATGATGAAATATACTTAATGATAGCGGATAATCAAGCTTTAACTGATAATTTTGCAAACCCGAAAAAAGTTAGAGATAATGTTTTAGAAGTAGCTTTATTTTATTTGGCTTGTGGTATTGACCCTAAAAAAACTACTATTTTTGTGCAATCACAAGTTCCCGCTTTAGCAGAACTTACAGTTTATTATATGAATTTAGTGACTGTGGCAAGACTTCATCGTAATCCTACAGTTAAACAAGAAATCAAATTAAGAGGGTTTGAAGAAAGTATTCCTTCTGGATTTTTAAATTATCCTGTCAGTCAAGCGGCGGACATTACCGCCTTTGATGCTAATGTTGTACCGGTTGGTGATGATCAATTACCGATGTTAGAACAAACTAGAGAAATAGTCCATTCTTTTAATAGAATTTATGGCGATACGCTTATAGAGCCTAAAGAATTGTTACCTGAAGGGCTTTTAGCCCAACGACTTCCTGGTATTGATGGCAAAGCTAAAATGAGTAAATCGTTAGGTAATTGTATTTATTTAGATGATTCTGATGAAGAAATTAGAAAAAAAGTAATGCAAATGTACACAGATCCTAACCACATTAAAATAACTGATCCGGGTCAAGTAGAAGGAAATGCGGTTTTTGCTTATCTAGAAGTTTTTTGTGAAAAAGAACATTTTGAAAAATATTTACCAGAATATCAAAATTTGGAAGAATTAAAAAATCATTATCGACAAGGTGGCCTTGGGGATGTAGTAATAAAAAAATTTTTAGCTAATATTCTTTGCGAAATCATTAAGCCAATTAGAGAAAAAAGAGAAGAGTTATTAAAAAATATCGATTATGTTTATGATGTTTTAAAAACAGGATGTGAAATAGCCAATCAAAAAGCTAATAATACGTTAAAACGTGTCAAAGCGCATATGGGAATTGATTATTTTGAAAATTCTAGTTTTTTGGCAGATATGAAAAAAAGATTTAATGAAACTGATTAAATTTAGATAGAATATTCTATCTTTTTTGTTGAAAAGGAGGTAGTTTTTAACATAGATAAGATTGAAAAAAAATAATATTTTTGATATTCTATATAATAGAGGAGATTTAAAAGGGTATGGCTAGTTTAGGAGAGCATTTTAAAATAAATCCAGACAATCTTATAAGTGATAATAAATCCATTTTTAAGGGAATCAATTATCGTATTACTATCCTAAGTGAACGCTTAGTTCGTTTTGAATACTCTTTAAATGGTAATTTTTATGATGGTGCCACAGAAATAGTGCATAATAGAAATTTTCCAACTCCTAAAATTAAAGTAGAGCAAGATGAGAAATATTTAGTTATTTCTACTAAATATTTCATTTTACAATATGCAAAAGAAAAACCATTTAAGGGGCCTTCATTTGCGCCCGATTCTAATCTTAAAGTAAAATTAGTAAATACGGACAAGATTTGGTATTTTAATCATCCCGAGGCCCGGAATTTTAAAGGCAGTGCTTTTAGTATAGAAGATTTTGGTAGTGAGACTAATCTTTCGAAAGGACTATATTCTACGGATGGGTTTGCTTCTTTAGATGATTCTCATTCTCTTCTTATAAATGCTGATGGGTTTATGGAACCCAATACTAATAAAAGAGTTGATTTATATTTATTTGCTTATCGTAGAGATTTTGGTTTGTGTTTGAAAGATTATTTTACTTTAACGGGATTTCCCCCTATGCTACCTCGATATGCTTTAGGTATATGGTGGAATAGGGATCAAATTTATAGTTTTGAAGATTTGAAAAAATTAATTTCCATTTTCCACAAAAATGAAATACCTTTATCAGTATTATTATTAAGTGAATTTTGGCATAATAAAGATAAGAGTAATTACAATTTATATAAAACTGGTTATACTTTTAATAAAGAATTGTTTCCTAATCCTCGTGAATTTACCGATTACATGCATAGTCGGGGAATATATATAGGACTTAATTTGGATGGATCTGAAGGAATAACCGCGATGGATGATGGTTATGCCCAAATGTGTCAAGAATTAAATAATCCGTCTGATAAATTAATTCCCTTTAAAGTTTTAGATAAAGATTTTATTGTGAGTTATTTTAATAATTTAATAAATCCTTTATATGCTTTAGGAGTAGACTTTTTTTGGCTAGATTCTAAAGATGAAATTACTACGCGTGCTTTAAATTATTATCATTTCAATGATTACAAAAAATTTCCGGAAAAAAGAGGTATCATTTTTTCCCGAAATGGCGGCAAATCAGCCCATAAATATCCTATTCATTATTCGGGAGAAACTAAAGTAGGTTGGGATACCTTAAAATACTTGCCTTATTTTAATTCTACGGCTAGTAATATAGGCCTTTCTTGGTGGAGTCATGATGTGGGGGGATTTAAAAGTGGCATAGAAGATAGTGAACTTTATCTACGCTATGTAGAATTTGCTACTTATAGTCCGATATTTCGCTTTAGTGCTAAAAGAGGTTTATATTATAAAAGAGAACCTTGGCTTTGGGATATGAAAACTTATACAATAGTTAAAGATTATTGTAAGCTAAGACATAAATTGATTCCTTATATATATACGGAAAATTATAAACATTATAAAACTTGTTTACCTTTAGTTCAACCTTTATATTATTATTATCCAGAATTATTCGATGAACCTAATTATCGTAATGAATATTATTTTGGAAGCGAACTTTTAGTAGCGCCGATTACTAAACCTAAAGATGATGTTATGAATAGGTCAGTAGAAAGAATATTTCTTCCTAAGGGTATATGGTATGATTTTAAAACGGGCAAAAAATTTATTGGTAATAAAAGATATGTTTCTTTTTTCAAAGAAGAAGATTATCCAGTATTTGCTAAAGCTGGAACAATTATACCTTTATCTAAACTAGGGGAAAATATAAATAACACTATGGCGCCTTCAGAAATGGAAATTGATGTATTCCCAGGAAGTAGTAATGTTTATAGATTGTATGAAGATGATGGAATTTCTTCTAAATATGAAGATGGGTATTTTATTATAACTGCTATTGATTTTAATTATTCGAAAGATAATTATAATTTATCTATACAGCCAGTAGAAGGAAAAACAGGTATTATTCCTAATAATCGTAATTATTATATTAGATTTAGAAATACCAGAATGCCAGACAATATTTATGTGACTATAAATAAAGAAGTAGTCAAGGATTATAAGGCTTATATTGATGAAAATGATTTTTTGATTGAAATTAAAAATGTCGATACCAAAAAGCAATTAATTATTAATTGTAGAGGAACTAATTTTGAAATAGATGCCGCCCGAATTATTAATGAAGATATTAATGAAATTATTAGTGATTTAAAAATTGAAACTTTATTAAAAGAAAGAATTGCGGCCATTATGTTTAGCGACAAGCCAATTAACAAAAAAAGAATTGCCATTAGAAAATTAAAAAATGCTGGTTTGAACCCAATATTTATTAAAATGTTTATTAAACTTCTTGAATATGCGGAAGAAATTTAATATAATAAATTTAAATAAAAAGGAAGAGCAGAAGAAAAAAGAGTAGTAATAATATACTAATTTCAAAGAGAGTTAGGAAATGGTGGAAACTAATAAATTAGCATTATGAACTTACTTTTGGATGCTTTAGGGGTAGTTCCATTATCAACTAGAAAGTAATTAATAAGGTGGTACCGTGGGTAATACTCACCCTTAGGTATCATCTTTTTTATTTAGAAGGAGAGAATATGAATCGTTTAACAGCAGCTTTAATATTATTTGCAATTTTATTTGGTCTTATATTTATAGTAGATTATTTGTTTATTAAAAGACGCTATTTAAAAAGATTAAATAGTAAAAAGAAAAAGAAGAAAAAAAATAAAGAATTGATGGAATTGTCTTATTTAATTGGTAAATTTAAATTAGATAAAGATGCTTTGCCTTTAAATAAAGTATTATTAATGGTTTCACTTATTAATGCTTTCATTATTGCATTTGTAGCCATTGTAGTATTAATTTTAAATGTTCATTTAATTATTCAATTAATAGTAGGATTTATCCTGTTATTAGCATTGATTTATTCAATTTATGAATTATATGGCAGATATTTAGTTAAGAAAGGTTATGGAAAAAATGGATTATAAGAAAATTGAACAAAAATGGATAAAATATTGGGAAGATAATAAAACATTTCAAACGGATATTAACGATTTTTCTCGTCCTAAGTTTTATTGCTTAGATATGTTTCCTTATCCCTCTGGGGTAGGACTTCATGCTGGCCATCCCGAAGGATATACTGCAACCGATATTGTTTGCCGAATGAAAAGAATGCAAGGATATAATGTATTGCATCCTATGGGATTTGATTCTTTTGGCTTACCAGCTGAACAATATGCTATAAAAACTGGCAACCATCCAGCTATATTTACAGAAGAAAATATTAAAACCTTTAGGCAACAACTTAAAATGTTAGGTTTTTCTTATGATTGGGATAGAGAAATTTCAACATCAGATCCTGCTTATTATAAATGGACACAATGGATATTTAAACGTCTTTTTGATGATGGCTTAGCCAAATACATTGATATGCCTGTTAACTGGTGTGAAGAATTAGGGACTGTTTTGTCTAATGATGAAGTCATTGATGGAAAAAGTGAGAGAGGTGGCTATCCGGTCATTAGAAAAAATATGAAACAATGGGTAATTGATATTCCTAAATATGCTGAAAGATTACTTGAAGGTTTAGATAATATTGATTGGCCTGAATCAACAAAAGAAATTCAAAGAAATTGGATCGGTAAAAGTATAGGAGCAGAAGTTAATTTTAAAGTTGCTAACACTTCTTATGATTTTACAGTTTTTACTACGAGATGTGATACTTTATTTGGGGCAACATATTGTGTACTTGCGCCTGAACACGAATTAGTTTCAAAGATTACAACTGAGGATAAGAAAAAAGAAGTAGAAGAATATCAAAAAATTTGTGCTAGTAAATCAGATTTGGAAAGAACAGAATTAAATAAAGAAAAAACTGGCGTTTTTACAGGAGCATATGCTATTAATCCTGTTAATAATGAAAACATTCCTATTTATATTAGTGATTATGTATTAGCTAGTTATGGAACTGGAGCTATTATGGCGGTTCCAGCTCATGATGAGAGAGATTATGAGTTTGCAAAAAAATTTAATATTCCTATTATTCCGGTATTAGAAGGCGGAGATATTTCACAAGCTGCATTTATTGGTGATGGAATACATATTAATTCTGAATTTTTAAATGGTCTTAATAAAGAAGATGCCATTAATAAAATGATTGAATTTTTAGAAAAACATCATTGTGGTAAAAAGAAAATTAATTATCGTTTAAGAGATTGGATTTTTGCTCGTCAAAGATATTGGGGTGAACCAATTCCTGTTATTCATATGGATAATGGTGAGATAGTTTCTTTAAAAGATGAAGAATTACCTTTAGAATTACCGGCTTTGGAAGATTATTCTCCTTCAAAAACGGGAGCATCTCCTTTATTAAAAGCAAAAGATTGGGTTAATTTAGAAGTAAATGGCCATAAAGGTGTGAGAGAAACATCAACGATGCCTGGATCAGCGGGATCATCGTGGTATTTTTTAAGATATATTGATCCTCATAATAATAAAGAGTTTGCTAATTATGATTTGTTAAAGCATTGGTTGCCAGTTGATTTATATGTGGGCGGTCCAGAACATGCTGTAGGTCATTTATTATATTCAAGAATGTGGAATAATTATTTATATGATAAGGGCTTAGTTCCAGTAAAAGAACCTTTTCAAAAATTAGTGCATCAAGGTATGATTTTAGGAGCCAATGGAATTAAAATGGGAAAGAGATATCCTGAATATTCTGTTAATCCTAATGATATTGTTCGAGATTATGGGGCTGATACTTTAAGATTTTATGAAATGTTCATGGGGCCTTTACAAGCTGATAAGCCTTGGAATAATAATGGCGTAATTGGCTCTAAAAAATTCTTAGATAGAGTTTGGAATTTATACACAGTTGAAAATAAAATTTCTGATTTAGATAATCCTAACTTGGAAAAAATATATCATAAAACAGTGAAAAAAATTACTGAAGATTTTGAATCTTTAAACTTTAATACAGCAATTAGCCAAATGATGATTTTTATAAATGCTGTTTATAAAGAAAAAATTTATCCAAAATATATGGCTGAAAATTTTATTAAATTATTAAATCCTATTGCTCCTTTTATGACAGAAGAATTATGGGAAAAATTAGGCCATGATAAAACAATTGCGTATGAAGCTTGGCCAACTTATGATGAAGCTAAAACGATTGATGATACTATTGAAATTGGCGTACAAGTTAATGGCAAATTAAGAGCCTCAATTGAGATAGAGAAAGATGAAGATAAAGAATCAGTAATAGAAAAAGCTTTAAAATGTGAAAATGTTCAAAATCATATAAATGGTCAAGAAATCTTAAAAACAATAGTAGTGCCAAATAAAATAGTCAATATTGTTATCAAAAAGTAACTAAAAATATTAGCAAAATAAGCTAATATTTTTTTGTTTGCAATATTTTTCTTGTTAATAAAAATACTTTAATTTATAATATAACTGAAAGGTGATTCATATGGAAAATACGACATTACTTCCGGCAGATAGATATATTGTTATAAACAAAAGTATTTTGTCTGATACTGATAAATCGATTGTAATTAATTTGTATGAACCCCTTATTGGAGCTTTAGCCGTTTCTTTATATTTTACCCTTTGGAATGATTTAGGAGTGTCAAATATAATGAGTAGAGATTTGATCCATCATCATCTAATGGTTTCTTTAAAATGTGGAATCGGAAATATAAAAATAGCTAGAGAATCACTAGAAGCCTTTGGCTTAATTAGAACTTATGTAAAAAATGAAACTATAAATGATTATATTTACGAATTATATTCCCCTTTAACTCCAGCAGAATTTTTTAATCATCCTATATTAAATATTGTTTTATATAATAATATTGGTGATAAAGAATATGAAAATTTAAAATCTTTGTATCGAAATTTAAAAGTTGACTTAAAAGATTATACCGATATTACTAAAAAAATGGATGAAGTATATGATACTTCGAAATTTACTTTATCAAATGATATGAGAGATAAAAATACTAATAGTATCTTAGTAGAATCTCGAATAAATTTTGATGAGATCATGGCGAGTATTCCAAAAGGAATAATTAATGAGAGAGCTTTTAACAAAAAAACCCGAGAATTTATTAATAATTTGGCTTTTATTTATGATATTGATACTTTAAAAATGACTGAATTAATTAGAAGTGTTTTAAATGAATATGGAAATATTGATAAAAATGGGTTAAGAATAGTAGCTCGCAAAGATTATCAATTTAAAAATGGAACTTTGCCAACTCTTGTATATCGAACTCAACCAGAATATCTCAAAAATCCTTTGGGTGATAATTCTAAAAGAGGAAAAATTATTGCTGTTTTTGAGAACACTTCCCCTTATGATTTTTTAAAATTTAAAAACCATGGGGTAAGACCGGTAGGCAGCGATTTAAAATTATTGGAGAAATTAGTAATTGATTTAGAATTACCTCCTGCAGTAGTAAATGTCTTAATAGATTATGTATTAAGAAAAAACAATAATAAATTAGTTAGTACTTATGTTGAAAAAATAGGAGCCCAATGGAAAAGAGCCGGAATTAAAACGGCCAATGAAGCGATGGAATTTGCTGAAAAAGAACATAAAAAAATGCAAAAGAAAGAATATAATAATCCAGTTAAAAAAGAAACACCGGTTTGGTTTGACAAAAAGATTCAAGAAGAAAACTTAACTCAAGAAGAAGAAGAAGAATTAAAAAATTTATTAAAGGAGTTTAAGTAATATGCAATTAAATGTTGATAAAAAATATGCTAAAGATCAAGAAAAAGAATTTAAGGAAGCGTTAAAAAATGCTGATTATAAAGCACTAATAAAAAGAGTAAAAATAAGTGAAGAAGATGCTAAAAAAAATACAATAAAATTATATGATTCTTTAGAAGAACTTTCTCATTGTAAAACCTGTGAGCGTTTGTTTGATTGCCAAAATAAAGTGTCAGGCTATGTTTATTTCCCAGAAATAAAGGAAGGAAGTTTGCGATTTACATATCTTCCATGTAAATATCAAAAACAAGCCATGCGAGCTTTAGAAAGTAAAAAGACTAATCAAAATATTTTAAATAATGCTCGCATTAAAGATATTAAAATTACTAAAAATAGAGCTAATATAATAAAATGGATAAAGGAATATTATGATAACTATAATCCTTATAAAACTACTAAGGGATTATATTTACATGGTAATTTTGGAACTGGCAAGACCTTCTTAGTAGCCGCCCTTTTAAATGAATTAGAAAATAAATATAAAGTGCGGACAGAAATTGTCTATGTGCCCGAAATGTTAAGAAAATTAAAAGAAAATTTGAATTTAGTAGGAGATAAAATTTACGATTTAGAAAATGTAGACATTTTGCTTTTAGATGATATAGGAGCCGAAAAGGTTACGGAATGGGGACGGGATGAAATTTTAGGAACAATTTTGCAAACTCGTATGAATAAAGGAATGCCCACTTTTTTTACATCTAATTTAACCATTTTAGAATTGGAAAAAAATTTAAGTTTAACTAAGGATGGAGAAGATGTAGTTAAAGCCAAAAGAATAATTGAAAGGATTAAATTTTTAACGGAAGATATTGAATTAATAGGAAATAATTATCGCGAAAAATGAAACAAAAGTTCGTTTTAATGTTGACAATAAAAAAAATCTAAGTTAGAATAAAATTATCAGAGAGTAAAGGAGAAAAAATGAACAAATCAAAAGAAGTAAAAAATACTGATAAAGCCTTAGAACAAGTTTTAAAAGATATTGAAAAACAATTTGGGGCTAATGCAATAATGAAATTAGGGGCTGAAGATCACATTAAAATAGATGTTACTAGTTCTGGTTCCATTGCTCTAGATGTAGCTTTAGGTGTTGGTGGTTATCCTAAGGGAAGAATTATTGAAATATATGGTCCTGAGTCTTCTGGTAAAACAACAATTGCTCTTCATGCTATTGCCGAAGTTCAAAAAAATGGGGGACGAGCTGCATTTATAGATGCGGAAAATGCTTTAGATCCTGTTTATGCTCGCAATTTAGGGGTGAATATCAATGAACTCTTAATTAGTCAACCAGATTCAGGAGAACAAGCTTTAGAAATTTGTGATGCGTTAGTAAAAAGTGAAGCTATTGATTTAGTTGTAATAGATTCAGTTGCTGCTTTAGTACCTCAAGCCGAAATAGATGGAGAAATGGGTGATAGCCATGTTGGATTACAAGCTCGTTTGATGTCACAAGCTTTAAGAAAATTGGCTGGTACTTTAAATAAAACAAATACTACGGCGATATTTATTAATCAATTAAGAGAGAAAGTAGGAGTTTTGTTTGGTAATCCTGAAACTACTCCAGGAGGAAGAGCTTTAAAATTTTATTCTACAGTTAGACTAGATATTCGTCGGGGTGAACAAATTAAACAAGGAGAACAAGTTTTAGGAAATAGAACTAATATCAAAGTAGTTAAAAATAAAGTAGCACCACCATTTAAAACTGCCAGTGTAGATATTATGTATGGGGAAGGTATTTCTCATATGGGAGAATTAGTCGATATTGGTAGTGAAATTGAAGTTATAGAAAAAAGTGGTGCTTGGTATGCTTATAAAGGTGAAAAAATAGGCCAAGGTAAAGAAAATGTTAAAGCTTTTTTAAAAAACAATTTAGATATTGCTGCTGAAATAGAGCAAAAAATCTATGAACATTATGGTTTTGATAAAAAAACAGTTAAAAAGGAAGAAGAGTAATCTTCTTCTTTTTAAATTTAAATGTTGCTAATAAATAGCTTGCTAAAAAAATTAAATACTATTATAATAAAAATATAGATAATTATATTTATAAATTTTCTGTAGATAGAAATGGAGAGAGAAATATGGATAACATAGCAGTTATCATCTTATTTCTATTTCTTGGAATTATTATTGGAGCAGTAGCTATAATTATAATCAATCATTTTAGAGGAGTTAATGCTCAACATAAAGCTAATAAATTATTAGAGGATGCTAAAAAAGAAGCGGAAAGGCACAAAAGAGATAGTCTTTTAGAATTAAAAGAAGAAACATATAAATTAAAACAACAAACTAATGATGAGATAAAAGAAAAAAAGCAAGAATTAAAAGATAGCGAAGATAGACTTATCAGTAGGGAAAATAATCTAGATAAAAGAGAAGAAATGTTGCAAAAACGTGATATTACTTTAGAAGAAAAAGAAAATAATTTGTTAGTTAAACAACAAAGTTTACAAGAAAAAGAAGATAAGATGGATAAACTTCTTAAAGAAGAAGTACAAGAATTAGAAAAAATTAGCGGGTTAAGTAAAGAGAAAGCCCATGACTTAATTATGTCAAAAGTAGAATCTGATATGGCCTTAGAAATAGCCGAATATATTAGAGATGAAGAGGCAAAAGCTAAATTAGTTGCAAATGATACAGCTAAACAATTAATTGTTAGCAGTATGGAAAGATATGCTGATGATGTTGTAGCAGTTCAAACTGTTTCTACTATTGATTTACCTAATGACGAGATGAAAGGTAGATTAATTGGTAGAGAAGGAAGAAATATTAGAACGTTTGAATCAGTAACAGGAGTGGATTTAATTATTGATGATACTCCTGAAACCATAGTTATATCTTCCTTTGATCCTTTGCGAAGGGAAATAGCGAAGATTACAATTGAGACATTGATAAAGGATGGACGAATTCATCCAAGCCGTATTGAAGAAGTATATGAAAAAACATGTAAAGATGTTTCTAATCGAATTACTGAAATTGGCAATAATGCGATTACCGATTTGGGAATAACTAAAATGGATCCTGAATTAATTAATTTAGTAGGGAAGTTGAATTTTAGAACTAGCTATGGTCAAAATGCTTTAAAACATTCCGTAGAAGTTGCTAATCTATGTGGTATCATGGCTGCTGAATTAGGCGAAAATATTACTTTAGCTAAAAGAGCGGGTTTATTACATGATATTGGGAAAGCCATAGATTTTGAAATTGAAGGTAGTCATGTTGAGGTTGGTGAGCAAATAGCCAAAAAATATCATGAAAGCGAAACAGTTATTGATGGTATTGTTTCTCATCATGGTGATCGTGATCCCAAGTCAGTTATTGCAGTTTTAGTTAGTATTGCAGATACCTTATCTGCTGCTCGCCCTGGTGCTCGTAATGATTCTGTAGAGAATTATATTAAAAGGTTAGAGCAATTAGAAGAAATAGGTAATTCCTTTGCAGGAGTAGAAAAAGCTTATGCAATGCAAGCGGGACGAGAAATACGAGTTATGGTTAAACCAAATGAAATAGATGATACTAATAGTTATAAAATTGCTCGAGAAATGAAAGAAAAAATCGAATCAGAGATGCAATATCCTGGAACTATTAAAATTACGGTTATAAGAGAAACAAGAGCTCAAGAAGAAGCTAAATAAAAACAATAGGCAAATTGTCTATTGTTTTTTTGAAGATTAATTTTAATCTTCTTTTTTGTTTACTTCCATAATTACGGGAAGTATGATAGGCCTTCTTCCAGTTAAATCACTAATGAATGGTAATAATTCTAATATTATTTGATTTTTTAAATCAGTATAATTATATAAAGATGTTTTTAAAAAATTATTTACAATATCACTTATTTTATGTTCTATTTTATTCATTAATTCTTGATTTTCATTTACTAAGACAAAACCTCGAGCTGTGACGTTTGGTTTTATTAAAAGTTTTCTTGTTAAAGTATTTATATTTAATATTGTAATTAATATTCCATCTTGGCTCATTAATTTCCGATCTTTGATAACGACGCTACCAACATCACCAACTCTAGATCCGTCTACATAAACGTCTCCTGCTTGAATAACGCCACCTCTTGAAACAATTCCATCTTTTAATAAAATAACATCGCCATTACTACAGATAAAAGTATTTTCTATAGGAATATCACATAGTTTAGCAATATTAGCGTGTTGTTGTAACATTCTAAATTCTCCATGCATAGGCATAAAATATTTTGGTTTGATAATTCTAAGCATCCATTTTAATTCTTCTAATTTAGCATGGCCAGAAGTATGAATGTCACTAAATTCGGAATTAGTAAATACTTTGACTCCTTTTAAATATAATTTATTTATAATTCGATTAATACTTTCGGAATTACCAGGGATAGGACTAGATGAGAAGATTACTAAATCATCTGGTAATAAAGATATTTGTTTATGGGTGCCATTGGCTATTCTAGATAAAGCCGCTAAAGGTTCACCTTGACTACCTGTACATAAGATACATAATTCGCTTCTTTTTAAACTTTTAGCTTGATTGCTATCTATAAATATCGATTTATCTGTAATTAAGCCATTATTTAATGCTAATTCGATAGAAGATTCCATACTTCTTCCAAAAACAATAATTTTTCGATTGTATTTTTTGCAAGTTTCAACAATATGTTTAACTCTAAAAATATTAGAAGCAAAAGTGGCAATTATAACTCTCCCAATATGTCTTCCGATTATATCATTTAACGTATCATCAACAACTGATTCACTATTAGAAAAGCCAGTAGATAAAGCATTAGTGGAATCACTAAGAAGTAAAGTAACCCCCTTACTACCTAACTCAGCCATTTTATGAATGTCAGCCATAGGTCCGATTGGGGTTAAGTCAAATTTAAAATCGCCCGTTTCAAAAATTACCCCATTAGGAGTGTGGACCACTATTGCGTAAGAATCGGGTATGGAGTGAGTAGTATTAACAAATTCAATTTGCATATGTTTAAAATTAACTTGTAAATCTTTGGTAATTATTTCAATATTTTTATAATTAATATTTCTCTCTTCTAATTTTTTATCAATTAAATCTTTGGCAATTTTAGGTGCATAAATAATGGGAATATTTACTTGACTAAGTAAAAAGGGAATACCTCCAATATGATCTTCATGACCATGAGTAATAAACAAGGCTTTTATTTTATTTTCATTTTGTTTTAAATAAGTAACATCTTGTATAACATAATCAACGCCTAAAAGTTCATCTTCGGGAAACATTACGCCGGCATCAATAACGATTATCTCATCTTCATGGGTAATAACATACATGTTTTTTCCAACTTCTCCAAGACCACCCAAAGCAACAATGCTAGTTGCACTATTTTCTTTCATACTTTTTCCTCTTTCTTAAATTAAAAGTTTTTTAACTATTAATAATTATACCTTAAAATAGAAATTTTGTCTATAATAAATGATTCTTTCTACAAAAGTGTTTTAAATGTTGGCAAATTTTGATATTATTAAAGGGGTGGTAATCATGGGATTATTTGATAAATTAAAAAAGATAATATCTAAAAAAGAAGAAATAGTAAATCAAGAAGAAACCAAAAATTATGAAGAAGGTTTAAAAAAAACTAGAGAAGAGTTTGTTTCCAAACTAAATATTTTAGGACTTAAATATACTAAAGTTTCAGAAGCTTATTTTGAAGAATTAGAACAAATATTAATTATGGCCGATATTGGAGTTAATACTGTTATGAAATTTATGGATAAACTTCGAGATCGGGTAAAACATGAAAATATTACAGATACTGAATATTTAAAAGAAGTTATTGTTGATGAATTATTGGTAATTTATGTAGAAGGCACCAATTTATCGGATAAAATTAATATTAATAAAGAAGGGCCAACGGTTATCTTAATGGTAGGAGTAAATGGAGTAGGAAAAACTACTACGATAGCAAAATTAGCTTACAAATATAAAGAAGAAGGTAAGAAAGTAATGTTAATTGCCGGAGATACTTTTAGAGCAGGAGCAGTATCGCAATTGAAAATTTGGGCGGATAGAACAAATTCGGACTTTTATGGCGTTGATAATAGCGATCCAGCCAGTGTTGTTTATGATGGATTAGTGAAAGCTAAAGAATTAAAAAGTGATATTGTTTTAATTGATACGGCCGGGAGACTGCAAAATAAAGTCAATTTAATGAAAGAATTAGAAAAAATAAATAAAGTAATTGCAGCTCATATAGAAGGCGCACCTCATGAGACTTTACTAGTTATTGATGCTGCTACTGGTCAAAATGGAATTATGCAAGCTAAAGCTTTTAAAGAGATTACCAATATTACGGGAATTGTTTTAACTAAATTAGATGGTACAGCTAAAGGAGGAATTGTATTAGCTATTAAAGAAGAAGTCAATTTGCCCGTTAAATTTATTGGTTTAGGGGAAAAAATGACGGATTTAAAACCATTTGATATTGAAAATTATATTTATGGTTTATTTAAGGATTTGGTTTAAATGGAAAAATTTTTATATTATAATGAATTATATTTAATTTATAAAAATCTATTAAATCAAAATAATAGTGAAATATTTGATTTGTATTATGGCGAGAATATGACTATGCAAGAAATTGCCGATAATATGCAAGTATCTAAAAGCAGAATTGGTTCAATTATTAAGAATGTTGAAAAAAAATTAGACACTTACGAAAAAGCTTTAGGAATTCATAAAAAAAATGAAGAATTAAATCAATTATTTAACTTGCAAGATGCCAAAGAAATTAAAGAGCAATTAGAAGAAATATTAAAAGGAGAATAACTATATGTTTGAATATATGGGAGATAGAATAAGCAACGCTATCAAAAACATTAGAGGTTTGGGAAAAATCACGGAAGAAAATATTAATGATGCCATGAAAGAAATTAGAATGGCTTTATTAGAAGCGGATGTTAATTATACTGTTGTAAAAGAATTTGTAAGTAAAGTTAAAGAAAAAGCATTAGGAGCTGAAGTTGGTAAAAGCCTAAAACCTGATGAAGTTTTTATTAAAATAGTTAAAGATGAATTAGTGGAATTACTGGGAGGGGAATATACTCCTTTAGATATTAAAGAAAATTTTGAAGTCATTATGTTATGCGGCCTTCAAGGAAGCGGTAAAACTACAACAGCTGGTAAATTAGCTAATTTATTGCGCAAAAAACATCATCGTAAACCTTTATTAATTGCCGGAGATATATATCGTCCTGCTGCTATTGAGCAATTAAAAGATATTGGTGCTTCATTAAATATTCCGGTATTTACGGAAGAGAAAAAAGCAGTTTTGGAAATTGTTCAAGATGGTATAGATTATGCGCATAAAAATAATTTAGATTATGTTATTATTGATACCGCTGGTCGTTTACAAATTGATGAAAGTTTAATGCAAGAATTAAAAGATATTGAAACTAATGTTAATTTAAATGAAATTATTTTGGTAATTGATGCTATGATGGGGCAAGATGCCATTAATGTTATTACTGGATTTAATGAATCATTACAATTAACGGGTTGTATTTTAACTAAAATGGATGGTGATACTAAAGGCGGAGTTGCTTTATCTTTAAGGCATTTAACGAATGTTCCTATCAAATTTGTAGGAGATTCCGAAAAAATGGATGGGCTAAGTGAATTTTATCCGGTTCGTATGGCCGAGAGAATATTAGACATGGGTGATATTCTATCAATAGCGGAAAAAGTGGAAGGGATTGTATCAGAAGAAGATGCCAAAGAACAAGCCCTTAAGATGAAACAAGGAACATTTGATTTAGAAGATTTTTTGAAAACTTTTAAACAAATAAAAAAATTAGGACCATTAGAAAATATTATTAAAATGCTACCTCAAGCTCGAAGTATGGGACTAAATAATATTTCTATTGATCCAAAAGAAATGGCTCATGTGGAGGCTATCATTTTGTCAATGACTCCTTATGAAAGAAGACATCCTGAATGTTTAAAAGCAACACGTAAGCAAAGAATAGCTAAAGGTAGTGGTAGAAGCGTTGAAGAAGTAAATCGTCTTTTAAAACAATTTGATATGATGAAGACAATGATGAAAAGTATGAGTAACGGCAAAATGAAAATGCCATTTTAAATATTGAACAAAATAAAATCTTATCTATTATTGATAAGATTTTATTTTTTCTATTTCATTTTCACTTAATTCAGTTATTTCTGCTATTTCTTTTATGGCCATTCCTTTTTTAAGTAAACTTTTGGCAATGTTTTCTTTTTCTTCTTTGATGCCTTCTTCTTTCGCATATCTTTCTCTGTCTTTGGCTATTATCTTCATATCTTCTTCTCTTGATATCGTTCTCGTATAACTGC
>CANRDE010000015.1 GCA_947629325.1 uncultured Bacilli bacterium | reverse complement strand
CGGGTGGTGGGCTCTTTTATTATATCAAAAAACCACACCTTTTTGTGGTGCGGTTCAAATTTCAATTTAGGAAAAAAGAAATAATTATACCTTAATTATTTCTTTTTTTATTTAAACACTTTTTTATAATAGTTATTTTCAATAATTAATTTACTCATAGTTATTTTATTATTAACTATCTGATTAATTTTTTTGACATAATCATCTTCTACAGTAACACCAGGCTTAGGAACAAATTCTTGTCGTGCTGCAAAATAAGTACCTTTATCAGTCACCCAAGATCTATTATCAAAGATGGCAATTCCCCCTTCACTACTTAAAATGTCTTTGCCAATAAATAATCTAGAATCATAATCAATTCCAAAAGCATTATAAATAGTTGGAATTACATCTAATTGAGAGCCAACTTTATCTATTTTTATCGGTTTCATATTATTATTCCATAATATAAAATTATTTTTATTAACAGTTACTTTTTCATCTTTTTTATAGGTACTAACCTCATTAATTTCGTCAATTGTAAGTTCATATGGATAATGATCTCCCACTAAAGCAATTACCGTATCATCTAATTTCCCAGCCTCATCTAATTTTTGAATTAATGATGCTAGGGCTTTATCAAGTTCCATTTGAGCCGCAATATAAGAAGCAGGGCCTTCTGAATAATCTAATCCAGCTCCCAAATATTCTTCTTTATTTCGGCGAGCAGCCGCATTACTACTCCATTTATAAGAAGCATGACCTGATACAGTAGCATAGAAAACCATAAAATGATCATCATTAATATAATCATTAATTGTGGCATTTATCATGCTTAAATCACTTTGAGGCCATTCTTTACAATTAATTAATTTTTCTAAGCCATTTCCACAAGCTTTAAAATTATCAAAGCCCATGCTTTTTAAATATTTGTTTCGATCTTGGAAAACGTAAGAATTATCATGATAAGCATAAGTATTATAATCTATTTCTTTAAACTTATTAGCAATTCCTTGAGGAAAATATATATTCCCACTTCTAAATTTATATAAGATGCTAACTGATTCGGCATATAAACCAGTAAGTTCTTGGAATTCTCCCCCAATGGTGCTATAAATAGTGGGCGTATAAAAATTATTAAAAACAAAACCACCATTGATTAACTTATATAATGTAGGAGTCAAATCTTTATTTACAGCAATTTCATTAAAACTTTCAGCCATAAATAATATTAAATTTTTATTTTTAAATAATCCCGTATATTCATTTTGTAATGTTCCCGCATCATTTTTAAAATACTCATGAATTTGTTTTATAGTATTATCAGATTCATTTTGAAGTAAATTATCAAAATTAATATCTAAATTATTATATTTATAATCAATATTTTCTTCTTCTTTATTACCATTTAAATTATTATCATCAATAACAATTTTTTCTGTAAATCCCCAAATATTTCTTTTAACATCAATGAAGAAACTATTCAAAACTCCAAAGTTTTCTACATTTAAAGCTATATCATTTACTTTATAATATAAAGAATAAGAAGAATATGAATCATCTTTATTAATATTTAATCCCAATAAATATAAACCATATGCGGCTAAAGAGCCACAGAATAAAATTAAATTTATTGTCCATTTTTTTCTTGTAAAATTAAGATATTTTTGAAATATTAAACTCATAATTAGTGGTAAAAAGAAAAAAGCAATTCCAACTATCCTTTTTAAAACTTCAATGACACCCTTTAAAGCAAAATCTCCTAATTGATCAGCTACTTTAAAAGTAGACAAAGAAAGATAAAAATCATAATAATCTTTTATAACATATTGAGCGCTAAACCAAAGGGAAATAACAATCATAAATATTATAAAAGTTATTTTATTTCCCTTTTCACTTTTCCATAAATTACTCAAAAGTCCTAAAATAATACTTAAAGGGATTAAAAATAAAATCATATTTAAAATAGATATTCTGAAGATATTATCATAAATAAATATTTTGAATAAGAATTCCATATAAATAAAACTAACAAAATAAATTAAAATTAAATTTATTTTTTTCATTAATACCATCTCTAAATTAATTATAGCATTGCCATTAATGTTTTCAAATAAAATTTAACTATTTCTTTACTTATTTTATACTTGAAAACAAAAAAGAAACTATTAGTTTCTTTTTAAGTATTACTTCTTAATATCGTTAGTAAAAAATACTAGATTGATATCAAAAATATAAAATATGTACTAAGTAATACCTGTGTACATATTTTTATTATTACCAATTATTTAACCTTTATAGTGCCAGTTTTTAACAAATTTGTTTCATCTTTTTGGCTATTTAATGCCATTCCTACGGTAAAAATATAAGCTAAAAAATAAATCCAAATCATAAGAACCACTATACTAGCTAAGCCTCCATAAAGAGCAGAATAATCAGCATAATTATTAACATATAAAGAATACACTTTTGTTCCGATAATCCATCCTATTGTTGTAAAAATAGCCCCATAATTAATTACTCTATTTTTACTTTTTTTATTTGGAGCAATTGCATAAATAATCTTTATAATTATAAACATAATTAGCCATGATAATGGGCCTTTAAAGAATTCAAAAATCATAATTATCTTACTAGTTAAATTAGAATTTAAATTAACTTCTTGCAATAATCCAATTATAGTATTACCAAAAACGGGAACAATTAACATAAACACTAATAACGCTACTAATAAAAAGGACATTCCTAAAGCTTTAATTCTTCTTTTTAACCAGGATTTATTTTCAATACCATAAATAGTATTACTGGCTGTAATTATAGAATCAGCTCCATTACTAGAGATATAAAAACCAATAATTATAGTAATTAAGAAATGAATTCCCATTGCATTACTAAAATTAACTCCTAAAATTAATTTAGCAATATCGGCTGAGAAAGATTTAGCTATAAAATCATAAAGATAATCGACCGATAAATTTAAAATAGAAGCGCCATAACTTATTAAACTTAAAGTTGGGATTAAAGCCAAAACAAAAGAAAAAGACAGGTTTCCAGGTAATATAATCATGTCTGGCCTTCTTAAAACCCGAAAGAAATTATCAAAAAAATCTTTTATAGTACTTTTAGCACTTGATATTTTACTTTTCACTATTTACACCAATCTTTTTTGCTTTCATATCTTCAATTGCTTCATTTAAAGCATCTTCTATTGTTTTTAAATTATTTTCTATTATACTATAACCAAATTCAGCCCCAAAATTGTAAGGTAATTTATTGAATTCTTTATTTAATTTATGGATATAATTTATTATTTGTTTTTGATTATAACCAATTGTATATATAACAAATTCATTTCCATCACTTCGCATTAAATCACTATTATCTAATTGGGTCTTTATTAAAGCATTCGCTGCAGCTTGAATTTGCTTATCCCCTTCAATTACTCCATATTTGTCATTAATTTCTTTTAATTTATTTAAATCAATTACTATTACACATTGAGGATAAATTGTATTATTATTCCAAGACTTAATAAAATCACTTAAATAAACACGATTTTTTAAACAAGTAAGTTCATCTATGAAACGAATTTTTTCATCTTTCTTTAATCTCCGAGCAATTCTAATTTTTTTAGAATTTCTATAAACAACTAAACCAATTAATAAAACTGCAATAATACTAATTATAAAATATTTGGCTATATTATTTAGCACACTGCCATCTCTAACTGTTTCCATATGACTAACAATTCCCTTAGTAATCATACTTCTACTGTCTAAATAACTAAGGTATTTATCAAGAAGCTTCACTAAAGTGGAATATTCACTTTTTATTTTAAAATTATAATTACTATTTATAAAATTACTATATTTACTAACATAGTTATCTAATTTATTATTACTATAATAATCATAAATATAGGTGTCCATTACGATAATTGTATCTTTTTTATTTAATTTAAATAAGTCTTTACTAGTTTCATAAGTTTGAATATTAATATTACCTATACTCTCTAAATATTTTAACAAATTACTATTATTTTCTACATATACACTTTCCCCTTGTAAGCCATAAATAGAATCAATAACTTTGGCATTATCACGAGTTGTTAAAATTGATAAACTGCTATTAATACCATGAGTTGTTTGGGTATAATTGGTCTCTATTTTATTATTAAAAGCAAAATAAATATCAACATTATTTTTATTAATAGCTTTTACTAATTTATCAGTATTTTTATATTTGGTAATATCAAAATAAACACCAGAAAATTCACTAAATTCTTGCAAATATTCGGCTATTATTCCCCCGTAATTACCACTCATTATGACTTCATAAGGAGAATTATTTATAAAACCATATTTATAATTGCGACTCAATAAATTATCTATTTCTGCATCACTAATATTTAAGGAATCTTTAAATACTTCAAATTCTTCCTTTTTTAAAGATTTATTTAAATTTTCTTTAGACCAATTTAAAAAATACTTACTTAAAATGCTACCAAATAAATCATCACTAGTACTTAAAGAATAATAATTATTTATATCGTTTAAATGATATACAATTTCTAAGTTATTTTCTAATATTTGATTAATATATTTCATCCGGGGCAAAATAATATAATTGATTGAATTTCCTAATTCTTTTATTAATTCCTCTTCCGTTTCAAACCCTTTAAAAGTAATATCAATGCCTTTTAAATAAGTGTTTATATAATCTAATTCATTATTTAAAACCCCAATAGTTAATCCATCTAAATCTTTATTAGTATTGAATATTTCACTATTTTTACTAATTAAAACATAATGATCAGCATAAAAGACATTATTACTTACTAAATTTTTAGTGTAATTAAAAACATTATTTTCAGAATTATTGGTGCCTTCATCAAAAGTTACAACATTAATATTTAAACCGTATTCTTCACTAAAATCATTTAAAAAATCATAGAATACTCCATGCCCATCCTTACTAAAAATATTTTCATCTTTTATAACATAAACATTTTGCACATTATTTATATTAGTACTAATCCAAGTCCGTTCTTCACTAGATAATTTATTGTCATTATTAATGATTTTATAGAACAATATGCCCAAAATAATTAAAATGACGAAAATAAGTGGAATAATTATTTTTAATTTATTCTTTTTCATTATTCCTTAACACTGCTTTCTTCAGAAATATTATAATTACTCCAGCTTATTGTCTCACTACCATTAGAATTTTTAGCTCCCATTAAAGTATAACTTGTAAATTTCTCGTCACTAGACTCAGAAGATATCGTAAATTCTAAATCATAAACTTTTAATTCTTCTTCGGTAAATGATTCCAAAACATTTTCGGCAATCTTTTGCGAATCTTCCATTTTGGTATTGTCTTTAAAGTTTATTATTATATAAACAATTTTACCTTTTAAATTAACTTTAGCACTTTTAACTATTTCATTCGTTTCTATATCTTTTTTAATTTTTTCTAGTTTACTATTTGCTAAAGGAACCTTTTTAGTTGCATCTAAGCGATTACCATACACACTACCACTAGAACCATAAAAATAAGATATAGCCACACTCGCAAAAATTACCACACAAATTATCAATATTATTGCTAATACTAATAAAACTTTATTCTCCATCCATATTTTTTTTATTTTATTCATATATAAACACCTCATTGGCATTAATATTATACTATATTATAATTTTTATCGCAAACTGTAACCGTAAATGTCAATAATTGTCAATTGACTATTTAATGCTATTATTGTCATAAAATAGGTAAACTTAACCAAAATAATATTGAAGTGATAAAAATGACAAATGAGTTAAATGAATATAATGCTAAAAGAAATTTTAAAAAAACTAATGAACCATTAGGCAAAAAGAAAAAATCACCCTCCAAACTAAAATTTGTTGTCCAACATCATATGGCGCGAAAAGATCATTATGATTTACGTTTAGAATGGAATGGCGTTCTTAAAAGTTGGGCTGTACCAAAAGGCCCATCTTACAACTCCAATGATAAACGATTAGCAATTCAAGTAGAGGACCATCCTATTTCGTATCGTAACTTTGAAGGAACAATTCCTAAAAAAGAATATGGTGGTGGTACGGTTATGATATGGGATCAAGGCTATTGGGAACCAATGGAAAAAATACCTAAAAGTTTTAAAACTAAAATGTTTAAGTTTATCCTTAAAGGAAAAAGATTAAAAGGCAAATGGACTTTAATTAATTTTAAAGATAATAATTGGTTATTAATAAAGGAAAAAGATGAATATCAAGAATTTAAAGATATAAAATTAATTAATCGCAGTATAAAAACAAATCGAACTATGCAGGAAATAGCTAACAGCAAAAAAAATAAAACCACAACCTCCCGAAAAAAATCTATTGTTGATGATATCCCTATTTCTAATCCCAACAAAGTAATCTTTACTAAGCCGCAAATTACTAAAATGGACATTGTTATGTATTATCACCAAATTGCAACCAAAATGTTACCTTATTTAAACCGCAGATTTATTAGTACGATTAGATGTCCGGACGGAATCAAGGGTAAGAAATTTTTTGTCAAACATTTAAATCCCCAAAATGATGGAATTGGCAAGATTATTTTAAAAAATGCTAAGAAACAAAAAGAAGATTACTATTTTATTAAAGATAAAGAAGGACTAATTTCGGAAGTACAAATGAACAGTTTCGAATTTCATACTTGGGGAAGTACCATAGATAAATTAGAAAAGCCAGATATTATGGTTTTTGATTTAGATCCTGATGAAAAATTAGGTATCAATAAATTAAGAGAAGGCGTTAAAGATTTAAAATGTATTTTGGATAAGCTCAAACTTAAATCTTATTTAAAAACTAGTGGTGGTAAAGGCTTTCATATTTTAGTCCCTATTAATATTAAAATGAATTGGACTGAATTTCGGCAAACTGCCAAAAATATTGCTCTTTTAATGGTTAAAAATTGGCCCGATAAATATACCAGTAATATCCGAAAAAATAAAAGAAAAGGGAAAATTTTTATTGATTGGATTAGAAATACTAGAAGTTCAACCAGCGTAGCTCCTTATTCTATTCGTTTAAGACAAAAATGTACGGTTTCAATGCCGATTTCGTGGAAAGAACTAGATAAAATAAAACCAGATGAAATTGGTATTGAAGAAGCTATCAAAAGAATAAAAAGAAAAGATCCTTGGGAAGATTTTTTCCAAAATTAAAATATTATAAAATGCGGCTTTAAATAGTCACACTTTATAATATTTTTTAATTACCAATATATTCTCCATCTAAGCTAAAACTTTTAGCCTCATTTATTTTAACCGAAACAATATTTCCTATTATTTCTTCAGGCCCTTGTACATTAACTAATTTCATTGTATCAGTGTACCCGTATAATTTAGTAGAGTCTTTTTCACTTTTTCCTAAAATAAGAACATCTACAACTTTATTCAATAATTTTTGATTACTTTTATTGGCATAAAAATTAACTAATTCATTTAATCTTTGTAATCTTTCTTCTTTTTCCGCCATGGGGATTGAATCCTCCATTTTAGCAGCAGGAGTTCCTTCTCTTTCAGAATAAATAAAAGTATATGCTCCATCAAATTCACATTTTTTAACAATATCCAAAGTATCTAAGAAAGCTTCTTCTGATTCATTAGGGAATCCCACGATTATATCTGTTGTGATTGCTACCCCTGGAATCTTTTCTTTCATTTTTTTAAATAATTCTAAATACTCTTCCCGAGTATATCGCCGATTCATTCTTCTTAATATTTCATTATTACCTGATTGAATAGGTAAATGAATATAAGGCATAATATTTTTATATTTAGCTATTATATTAATCATCTCATCAGTAAAGTTCCAAGGATGTGATGTTACAAATCTAATTCTATCAATGCCAGTCTTAGCAACACATTCTAATAAATGACTAAAAGTTTCACCTATATCTTTACCATAAGCATTAACGTTTTGACCAAGTAAAGTAACTTCTTTATAGCCTCTCTCTTTTAAATCCGAAACTTCTTTAACAATGCTTTCTAATTTTCGGCTTCTTTCTCTTCCTCTAGTATAAGGAACTATACAATATGTGCAAAATTTATCACAACCATACATGATATTTACCCATGCCGTAATCTTAGAATCCCTACTATAATTCATGCCTTCAATAATTTCGTCACTATTAGAATACACTTCTATTTCTTGCTTTTTAAAATGTTCAGATAATAATTTTGGTAAGTCGAATAAATTATGAGTTCCTATAATAATATCAACATATTTGTGTTTTTTTTGGATTTCTTCAATAACATCTGGTTGTTCACTCATACAACCGGCCAAAACGATTTTAAAATCATCTCTATTCTTTTTTAGATATTTACATTTCCCCAAAAAGCCAAAGACTTTATCTTTAGCATTTTCTCTAATGGCACAAGTATTTAAAACTACTAAATTTGCCTCTTCAATATTTTCGGTATTTATAAATCCTAAAGTTTCGAGGTAATTTCTAATCGCTTCGCTATCATGAACATTCATTTGACAACCATAAGTTCTCAAGAAATATTTTTTACCCGCAAATATATTAGAATAATTTTCTTTTAAATCAATATAAATATTTTCTTTTTTTGTCCTATCTTTGGCAACATTAAAATCTGGTAAATGCATAAGACCACTTCCTAACAAATTATTTTACCATATAAAACATTAATTTGAAAGCGGATAAAAGTTAATATAGGGATAAGTTGTTAGGGTAGATAAAACAAATAAAATAGAAAATAATTAAAAAATAAAATCAACCAAACCCGCTTTCGAAAAAAATAATACCTTATTAAAGAACAAGGAGCAATACTTTCGACAAAGGTTAGCAAAAGTTCTAAATATTCGACAAATTAAATTGCTTATTCTATAACGGGGTTGTTTAAACTACGTTTATCGTTTAAAAAAAATCCACAATTTTGACAATACCTATCCTAACTCCTTTTTATATAAAAAAGTAACTAAAAGTTACTTAAAATTTATGACCACACATTGGACAAAAAGTTGCATTCGCATCTACTTGCTTACCACACTGAGGACAAAATTTATTATTTCCTTGTATCATTTGAACAGGTTCATTAATTTGATTTTGATTTAAATTAGGAGTTGCCATATTATTTACTGGCATTGGGCCATTCATATTAACTTGATTTGGTTGTACAGAAGTTGGAGATGAAGTCATTTCATTGGTTGGCATTTGATTATTTACTGCTTGATTAAAATTATTCATCGAATTATTTAAATTAACTTGATTGTTAATGGCATTACTTTCATTAACTAATTCTTTTTTTCTATATAAAAAGGCATGTAATATTAATAAAACAACTCCGATCCATAGAACATAAAAACCAACTCCATTTTTAAAGTAGCTACTACTTGTATCAATTGATGTATATAAATAAATAGCAAATACTACAACTAGTATAGTAGGTATTAAAGATAATTTTGAATTAGCATTTTTTATTAATCTACCCGAATTTGAATTGAACATAAAAGGAATATATTTTTCAATAAAATCCTTAAATATAAACAGAGCATTGGCTATTGTTAAAACCAAAATTACCTTTCCTTCCCAATACCCCCATAAAGAAACCGATTGACTAATTCCAAAAAATGTGATTGTGATATAAGGCAATATTATACCTAAAATTAAACAAATTAATCCTGCTATTGCTAATATTCTTTTATTTCTTATTATTTCCATAATTTACCTCCAATTAATTTCTTGTAACATAAATTTGCTCTAAATTTGTGTTATAATAAGTTCTCTTATTATTTTTGCTTATTACTTAATAAATTATAAATTTTTAATCTTTACTTAAACTCTCATAATATAAACCATTGAAAACCTTATACAAACTATATTTTTAGTCAACAATTCTTTTTATTGAGCTTATTTTAAAGTCTACATTTTTTATTGTTGTTCTACAATAGTCGCATTTATTTCCTAAAATGTTAGCACCACAATTTGGACATTTAACACGACTTGTATTTTTAGATTTTTCCCTTTTTTCTTTCATAATTAAATCATTTTTTGAGATATTTCATAATTTTGTTTTTCAGCTTTATTTATATAATTTCTTATACCATTATTTAATTTACTGTTCACTTTGTTAAATACACTTTTGAAAATAAATGAAAGAATTAAGAAAATAACCCCTAAACAAATAAGTAACTTACTAAATTTTATAAAATCAACATTATATAAATTTGAACTAATAATATCATCTAAATATGGTATTTTTGTAACATCAATTTTTAATATATTTAAAATACCCTTAACAATATTAGGAATAAGAATGAGAATTCCAACAACAAGTAAAATTATTGGAGTTGAAATTCTTTTTTTTATTATTATAAAACTCCTAATCTATTTTTTCTACAGACATTGTTGATGGTGTTTCCCATAATTTGGTTTTATTTAAATAATATCTATCGCCTTTTTTCCAAGTAACTTTCATTTTAAACGTCATATTGATTCTATACTGTTTTGCTTCACCTAGAGCATGTAATTTATACATTTCAGCGTCATTAACTAACCCACCAAAACCACTAATAACTCCTGCATCTTTATTCCAGTCATAAAAGTCAACTATATTGTAATATAATGTCATTTCATAATTGCCACTATTATTAGTTGCCTGTCCAACCATTGTTGCTCTAGTATAACCAATTGCATACCACCAACCAATATCTGCTAAATCTTCTAAATGTTCTGAATAATTTGTTCCTGTTAGTTCAGTATTAGTTGCAAACGAAACTGTCGATTTATTCTTTACACTTTCTTCTACTACCTGCATCAACGAATTCGTATTTTTTGCTAAATTTTCTTTTCCTCTATAAGTATTTAATACTCCCCAATCGTTATTAAAATTATAACTTGTTCCAGTATTATCTAAGAAATGTTTTAAAGCTAATGCAGCTGGCATTTTTCCAAACATAGTAACCATAGCATTTGCTCTACTTTTACTGCTTCCATAATCTCCAGTTTCAGTATTATATACTTCATTAGATTTTTTTTCAAAGTCATCTTCAATTGGAGTTGCTGGAACAAAATCTAAACCACTAACAACAGAAAATCTAGAATCAAATTTAGTAAAAGGAGAATTGTCTAATTTATCATTTAACCCATCTTCATCCGTATCAGTTTTCTTAGGATCAGATAAATATTTTATATATACTTTTTTATCTAGAACCGTAACTTCAACTTCATCACCATTACTTAATCCATCGCCATCATAATCTTTTGATTTTTGAATTTCTTCATAAGAAACTCCTTCAAATGGATTTATTCCTGTTGATGTTTTAATTTTACCCTCGCACATTAATTTTGTAAAATAATCACTTATTCCATCATTATTACTATCTGTTCTATAATCATTAGTATCCGACAGTATACCAGAATAATTACTATATAACTCGCTAGATTCTTCAACATAATAATATTTACCATTCGTTTTTTCTGCAATTTCTCTTAAAGAATCAGCATCTACACTAGAACCTAAACCAATAGTAAGAATAGTTATATCTTTTTCTAAAGCCATTTTATATATTTCATCATAAGAATATGAATGATGTGTATCCTCACCATCAGTTAAAAATATAATATATCTTTTAGAATCTACTTTATTACCAAACATTCCAATTGCAGTATATAATCCTGCAGAACCATTCGTTCCTGAATCTAAACCATGTCCATCATCATTTGAAATATTAAAGACATCTGTTATTAATATTTTTTTATCACTATCTTCTTTTGATAATCCCTTATTTAAAATGCTAGCTGTTCTTTTAAATAAAACTACTCCCACTCTATCATCTTTATTTAAAGATGATATAAAATTACTCATAATTTGTTTTCTTGAATCATTAGGATCATTTTCATCCATACTTGAAGAAATATCAATTACAAATACTACATCTAAATTACCATAACTCGAACTTACCAACTTACCAGCATCCTCACTCCAAATTGCATCATGTGATGTTTTATCTACAAGAATATAAGTAGAAAAATGCTTAACTGTTGTACTTGCTTTACCATTTTCTATAACTGTTTCTAATTCCTCAAGCATTTGTGTTTCTTCATTGTAATAATAAATAACTGGATTTGAGTTTTCTGATAATTGTATATTAGATATATCAAAAGATATTTTTGCTTCTATTTCTTCTGAATCAATATTAAAATCATAAGCATCTAATATATATCCATCTATATTTTCATTTAAATTTAAAATATTTGATTTTGTAATAGTTAATGTTGAATATTTTGAAGAATCTAAATTAATTATTTCAACGCTTGCTATTTTATCATCAGATGACTTAGAAACATTTATTTTATTTGTCTTTTCTGTAGCGTTTGAATTTAAATTTATTATTTCATCATAATCACTTAATCCATCCCGATCAGTATCAACTAAATTTGGTAATGTATTATAAGTATTTATCTCATCATAATCACTTAATCCATCTTCATCAGTATCAGATAAATATGGAGAAGATTTTGAAGATACTTCCAAACTATTAATCAATTTATCTTGGTCAAAATCTTCATCTCCGTCATTTATACCATTATTGTCTGTATCTTTATTTTTAGGATCTGTAAAAGTTATATATATTTCATCATAATCACTCAACCCATCCCCATCAGTATCTGGATTATCTATTTCTGTTTCAAAAATTAATTCTTCATAATTTTTTAAATTATCATTATCATCATCTTTAGTGTCTATAGAACCAATATTATCTTTTTCATAATTATTAATAATTAAACATTTATTAAGTTCTTTACCATCAACTAACTTTACATCAATACAAACTTCATTATTTCCAGATACAAAACTAACTTCTGTTAATTCCCATGTTTTATTATTATTATTAAGTTCTTGATTTAAAATTTCAAAGTTTCCACTTTTAATTGTTAAATTAATCTTTTGGATTTCTTCTTTAGAATTTATTTTTCCAGAAATACTTTCTATTTTTTCATTTAAATTATATTGATCTTCACTTACTTTTTCAAATTTTTCCGTATTAAATATTATTCCATCTTCAGTTTTAGCATTTTTAAATATAAAATATCCTATTAAAAGAATCGCTAAAAACAGAAATGCAATACCGAAGATTATAAAAATCTTTTTATTATTACTTTTTGACTGTATATTCATATTCTCCATCATACCACCACATTCCTATTTTCATTCCTGTAACTCTTTTTGAACTATCAAATTCTAAAACATAATACGGATTATTAATTTTCCCTTTATCATAAAAAGCCCATACATACTCTGAATTATTCATATAAAATTTCCCATCTGGTTCTCCTAATTTAGAAACTATTTCATCATAAGTTGTTCCTATTTTGATAAAATCAGATAACATAACTTCGCCAATATTATCATAAAAATTTATTTTAACAATATTACCATTTGAATAATTGCAATTTTCTTTTTCCTTACAATGTATTGCTGCATACATTACCGCTTTATTGTTAAAATAAAACGAATGTGGAATAAATCCATCTGCAACTATAATATCTGTATCTTTATAATACTCATCTTTATATGTATAACCTTTTTTCTCATAATATGAAACTTTTTCCCCAATTTTAAATTCTTTTCCATCTATTTTGAAAGAATAATGTATATTTTTTTCATAATAGTAATTAGAAACTGTCTTATAAACAATGATTCCACCTATTAATAAAACTAAGCCAATCAAAATAATCAAACATATTTTTTTATTTTGCTTAACAAAATTTTTTATTTTATTTATAATCGGTTCTATAAATTTTTGGCTTTTTGCTGAAAACATTTCTGTCATAGTTTCACTACTATTTGTAGGTATATTTAAGTTATTTTCTGGCATTAATGTTTGTTGTAATTGAAATTGTTTAAAATTAGTACCACAATTAGAACAATATTCCGATCCTTCTGGCAAATTAGTACCACATTTTGGACAAAACATAAAATTTCCGCCTTTCTTTGATAAAAGGCAACTAAAGCAAAGTTAGTTGCCTATTTCGTATTTCTTATAGTTTAATCATCTTCTGAATATATTAATTCTAAATCCATGTTGTAGTAATTTTTTTTATTATTTCCCTTAATAGTTATATAATTGGAATAAACACTTAAGCTATTATCATTACTAGTTTTCATTGTTTTTCCTGTAATAAGATTATATATAATTTTTTCTTTTGCAGAATTATCGATATAATAAAGGAATGTACTTGTTGCATTATCATAAATATATGTTGCATTAAATTCCGCAATAGCTTTACCATTTTTTAAATCAACTATATAAGTTTTATTATCTCTTTCAGCCATTACATAGTTTTTACCTTTAGATGTTAAATATTGATATAGTAAAGAATCAAAATATTCAATACTTTGCCATTCACAAGGTAATATTTCTTTTTCACCCTTAACAAGGCCATAACCATTACTGCAACTCTTTTTAGTAATTCCTGTTAGATTTTCCCATTCATCAAGATTTATATTCATATCACTATCATTTGAAAATGTTGATGAAATATTACCGGTTTTAATATCTATATAAGAATAACGATGATCATAATCTTTATCTCCATCATAAATTTCAATATATCCTGAAGAAATATAACTATATAAATTGACATTTTCACTATTAGTTTGATAAGCAATTTTATTATTTTGAATATACATTAAAGTTACAAATTCATAAGGCTCTTTTTTATTAACTTGGAATATATTATTATCTTCATCAGATATATAATTTTCTGTGTAATTATAAATCATTTTACCATTATCACAATTAACAATACCATATTTTTCATTATCTACATTTGTAATACAATATCTTTCGGTTAACGGAGAATCAATATCTGAGGGAGTTATTGTAAAATAATCATCATTGTTTTGATATTCATAAGTATAAGTAATTTTACCAGAAGCATTCATTATGCCCGCTTTTTTTCGATTTACATCTTCCCAACTTAAGTATCCATACTTTTCATATCGAACTTCAATATCGTCTGAAGATATTTTATTTAAAGTACTATTATATAATTTATTATTAATTACCCAAATATTATATTCAGGAACATATTCAATACTATGATAAGTTTCCGTTTTTATTTTAACATTACCTTTTTTGTCAATTATTTCATATAGTTTATGTTCAATTCCTTCTATATTTTCAGTAGTTTTTACTATTGCATAATCTCCTTGAAAATCTGAAGCCTCTTCATAAATTGGTTCTAAAACAAACTTACCTTTTGTATTTATATATCCATATTTATCATCTTTTTCTACTCTTATTAAAGCATCGTCATTAAATATGGCCTTTACTTTATCATTTTTATTACTTAGAAATTTATAACCAATGAATAGTGCAACTGCTACTAATAAAAGAATACCAACAATTATTAGAAATATTTTCTTTTTAAATTCACTTTTAGGCGCATTATTAGGTGCAGGATTATTTGGAAAATTATTATTTAACATACTAACATTTTGATTGTTAACATACGAATTATTATAATTCACATTCATATTTGGCATATTCCCACTATTTTGATTTAAAGTATCGTTATTATTCATAATTATTTAAATAAATCTAATATATTATCTAACCCAGCATTTACAGAGCTCATAAATAATCTCATGTAAGCATAATATCCAGCAATAATAAGAATACCAAAACAGATAAGATTGAAATATATTTTTTTATCTTTCTCTAAATTTAATTCATTATTCATAATTTCATATAAAATTATTAGGGAATATACAAGGCCAATAATCGTAAATACTATACTTAATGGACTCCAAACCATGCCAAGAATTGGAGCTAAAATCATGGCTCCACATACTGCTGGTATAACAGATGTAGCTGATATTGACAATGATTTAATAAAACTTAATTGTTTTTTTACTACTAGACTTCCGAAATAGAAAACAATAGTAATTGCCAGAATAATACCAGCATAGATTAAGAAGTTTTTGCCAATAACTTCTAACCATTTTATATTTTTTAAATTATCCCATTGCCATGAATAAGTATATCCATCTGTCCAATTATAACTTGCAACTCTTACAGTAGATACAATTGTTTTAATTAAATTTGATAATATCATCACTACTGTAACAATTAGAGTTAAAATGATAGAAGTTTTGCCATTACTCAATTTACTTTCCTCTTCTTTAAAGCATTGAAATGGTTTTATTAATATTGCAATTAGGTACATAAGATAATTTAATGGTGTTGTATTAACACTAACAGGTTGCGCTGTTTGAACACTATTTATTGGCTGTGGTGTTTGATGTTGCATTGGTTGATTATTCATAGGTTGTTGGATGTTTTGATTTTGAATAGTTGATTGAGATATTTGATTATTTAATGGAGCATTATTAATATTATTGGTTGTGGGTTGCATTTCTTTTAAATTTGCTCCACATTTTATACAAAATGATGACCCATTAATATTTTCTGCTCCACAATTTGGACAATTCATTTATTTTCCTTCTTTCTATTTATAATAATTAAAATATACTCCAGCATTATCTGCAGATATTTTAAAATTTTCATTAAAATCACATATAATTTTATCGTTATCTTTCTTACATTTATTTTTAAAAGCATTATCTATACTATCAATGTTTAAATCTAAAGGATTTAATTCTATATTTTTACCATTTTTAAAATAAAAATCTATTTTTTCATCATAAATCGTAGCTAAAAATGAATCAGGCTTTTTTTCTAAATAATTTTCCTTATATTTTATATCTGTATACGTAATTGTTATATTGCTACTATAAATCGTTAATGGAAAATTATCTACAGGACATATAATTTGTGCATTTCCTAGAGTGCTATCATTATGAATTAAATCATTATCTACAATAAAACTCGTACTTGATGATATTTGATCTATGTCAATTTCATTTGTTACATTATAATGTAACTTACAATCAATTCCTTGAAATTGGCTTGAAAAATCTTTCAAATTATTATTTAAAAAGATTTTTTTATCTTTATATACAAAGTAATCTAAAGCATAGTCACTATTGTTAGATGATTCATCTTTTTTAAAGTTAGTCCAAAAAACAAATCCTAAGACTGTCATTAAAATTATTAATATTATTACTAGTATTTTTTTATTCATATATTCTATCCTTTATTTCTTGAAAGCCTGATTTGCTATTGTTTCTAATTTTGTATTGTTAATGCCATTTATTTTTGAATTAGTTAATCCTGTTTCCGTTTTAATATAATTATCTACTTTTCTTAAATTGGTCATATTAGTTTTTGTTTCTGTTTCGTATTTATGTCTAGCATTAGAATTTCGATAACGGTTAAACATTATAAAGAAATAAATAACGCCAACTAGTAAAAATGCCCAATTATAATCAAAATCGATAAATAACATTGCTAGAATACCTAAAATTTCCACCAAGAAAGAAATACCTAATAATTTTGGCATATGAATAGGTACGCTTCCCATTGTTTCTTTAGTTCGGGCATTTACTGCTACATAATGCAGTATTTTCTTTTCTCCGCTTACTTGTAAATAGCTATATAACCAAACTGGTAAGTATGCTGCTTTCCATTGTTGCCCTTTAACGTCAAGTTGTTCGTTACTCCAAGCTACACCGCGATCATATTCTTGTAAAGTATTATTTGCTGCAAATTTGGCTATATCTTTAGACTCTTTATCTACCAAAGGCCTTAGCTGGTCAATATTTGTATCCCGCTTTTCGGAAGTATAGCCCTTCAAATAATTAGCATTAAATTTGACACAATTTTCTAAGTCAAATGGCATTATGGCATTGATAACATTACTAGTTGCATTTGATGAAGAATTATTTAATTTATCTGCACTAGATTCCACTGTTAATCCCTGTATAACTAAGTCGAACTCTCTTTCTACATGATAAAGATCGGCATCATAATATGTTCTTCTATTCTCGCCACTCCCCCGATAATAAGTTCTTGTTAAATGCTCACCATTACCAACAAGATTAACATGAGCATTAGCATCAACTAATATATAAGGTAAATATACTCCCATTATATTTTCTGTGGTGAATTCTTGTCTGAATTTAGGATGAGCAAAAAATTTTCTTTTACCTACAAATTTTTCGATTTCAGTTTTAGCTACATCTTTAGATATGCCAAATGGCAAAACAACATCTGGTATACTTCCATTTGGAATTTGTTGATTTACTGATAATGTATTCCGACACCAATGACATCTTGCTTGCGTTGATGATGCAGTATCAATTACTACTTCAGCTCCACAACTACTACATTTAAAAGTAACAATATCTTTCGTATCAGCAACAATATCGGTAGCCCCAGAGCCCATCACTTGGCCTTGTAATTGACTTAAATCTTGTTGCATATTATCTAATTTTTCTGGTTCGAATTCATGCCTACAAAAAATACATCTTAATTTCCCATTGTTAACATTTAAAGATATATCAGTTGAACCACATTTTGGACATTTATTTTGACCATCATTAGCACCTACATCTGTTTGAATAATAGTAGGTGCATTAGCTTGGTTATTATTGCTATTTGCAGGAGTTATATTCTCACTATAACTGTTTTGCATAGATTAAATCCCCAATAATTGATTTTTTAATTTATCATAATCTTCTTGGGTAATTAATCCAGCATCTAATAATTTTTTCTTTTCACTTAATACAACCATTGGATCTTGATTATTAGCATTTGGGTTTTGGACTGAAGATTGTTGGGCTGGTTGTTGGGCCGGTTGAGAAACAGGTTGCGCTGGTTGACCAAATGCAGGTTGATATGATGATTGAATTGGTTGTTGTTGCATTGCTCCCATCATTCCGGTTGCTGCATTCATTCCCATTCCCATGAAAGCCATACCAACTCCACCGCCATTTTCACCAGCAGCTTGCATACCTCTTGCAGCAGCTTGTTGCATGAAAGCATTGCCTCTTGCACCAGAAAGAGCATCAGCCTTTTTAACGTCTTTCATTAATTCCTTAGTATCTTCATCATATTCAATAGCTAAAATTGCTGTTTTTACAATTTCTAAGCCTCGAGCAGTTTTCCATTGGTAATCGTTTTCAACGGCTTGAGCCATTGCTTTGGCAAAACCAATTTGATCTCCTTGAATTTTGGACATACGATTTCCTTTACTTGGATCATTTGTATAATTTGCAATTGCCGCTGCCAATGTATTAGCTACTTCGTTAGATAATTGTTTAACTGAATCGTTATCTAAATCAGCAAAATCAAATATTGGTGAATTAGGTTGCAGATAAACTGCATAATTCTTGGCAAATAATAATGGATCTACAATTTTTAAGGAAAAAGTTCCTCTAGCAATCGCCCCTACTTGAGTTCCAAAATACGCATCATCCCAGTAAATTTCAGATTTTGTTCCAAATGTAATGTTAGGAATCTCCTTTAAATTAACATAAAATGCTAATTGTTGAGTTCCTGGTTGTCCGCCAAATTTAAATCTTTCCCAAGATGTTTTTAAAGTAGATGACAATATTCCGTTGCCAGCAAACATAGATTGGGAATTTTGATCATCAGATCTAAATTCAAATCCTCCCGGTTCTGCAATTAACCCCGTAATTTGACCATCTTGAACTGTAATTAACGCCGTTCCTTCTGGTACTATGATTTTACTACCATTGGTAATTACATTTTCCGAACCCTTTGTATTCTCTCCTATTCCAGCATTAGTCCCTTGCATTACAGCGGGGAATAATCCGGCCGTTGCTGGTACACCAGGCTTTGGTACATAAAAATCTTTCCATTGATCAGCAAAAGTTCCACTTAATGCCCCACCAAAAGCTTTAATAAATCCCATATTAACACCTTACTTCCTTTTTTGAAATTTATTAAGTAGTTTAGTACTCTACTATTATCTTAATTTTATTATACTATTCGACAAAAAGCAACATTATTTTTGTCGCTTTTCACTTTTATATACATAAATACTAAATTAAAAATACATTACTTTTGTTGGATAATAATTATACATATACATAATTTTTCTTAAAAAAGTTCAAAATGTTAAAAAGGAGATTTTATGAGCAGTTTTAAAAAAGAAGACGAAAATTATATTTATGAAGTAATTAGCAGAAATGTTAAAAAATATAGAAAACTAAAGGGATGGACTCAAGAAAAATTAGCGGAAGAAATAGATTATTCCCTTTCTTTTATTAGAGGTATTGAATCTACTTGTCATCAAACCTTTTCTATTGGAGCTATATGGCGCATTTCTCTCGTTTTAGGAGTTGATTTTTGTAAATTATGTGAAGATGATAAAACAAATAAAACGCAAAAATTTATAAATTACAAATGTAATAAATGCGGGATTAATGTGAAAATGCCTATTAAAATAGTAAAACATTTTGTTAATATTTATGAACTTAGCGGTAATAAAAACTTACCTCAATTTGATTGCACTGAATGTGAAGGCAAACTAGTACCCGAAAACCCAATGGATTTTTAAAATTAGATTTAATTATTTAAAAAGCCCAATTCTAAATTAGAATTGGGTTTTATTAATGTTCCAATATTATTTTTTATCTTTATAGTATCCTTTTCTACAAATTAACTTATCAGTTGTAGCGAGAATTCCAGGAAGCATAAATATTATCAATATTACGGCAGCAAATGTTCCTTCCGAAATGGTTTCACAAATTTTTCCCGCAATATTTATTATTAACACTTACCATTCTATAAATCTAAAATTTTATAAGTAGTTTTAGTACAAGCTTGATCCGAACTATCTAAAGGACATTCTTTTATCTCAAATTCTAAATTTTGTTTATCCATAAAAATATCAACATCCTCAAAACTTCTAACAAATTCTCCATTCTTATTCAATATTAGCACATAATCTCCATTAACTTGCTTTGCAATAGAAGATATAAATATATAATAATTATTTATTGTTAATACTCTAAAATTTGATGCATAATTAGTCGACCATATTATTTTGTTAGTAGTATCATTAAATATTTTCGAATCAACTTGTTTATTATCTATAAATATCTCTAGTACATACTTATAACCATTTTCAATGTCATTAGTTTGTTCTCCAATAAAATTTAAGGTTAACTCATTATTCGTAAATTTTTCATTTAATTGTGCCAATTTTACATTATTATCCGAAAAATCCAATTGTATATTATCTGTAATAACAATTTTATCATTAATAACATTTAAATCTGCCACAAATATCTCATTATTATAATGTACATCAAAATCTTGTACATGACCTGTTCCTGGAACACAAGTAGCATCAATGCAAAATTCATCTACTATATTAGATTCAACTTCTTCTATTTCAATATTATATTTTGACTCTAAATATTCTTTTATATATGATTCTAATGCATAAGTATTTGAAACTTTTGTAGAATTAAAATCACAATATTTACGAGTAGAATACTTAAAATTATCTTTAACACCATATATTATTTTATTTTTATATTCTAAACAAATATATAATTCTTTACTATTATTATATAACATATATGATTCTTTACCAAATTTCGAAATATCTGAATCAAAACTCTTTAGATCATTATACAACAAAATATATTTATCAGTATTTTCTAATTTGTCTAACAAATCTACTGCTTTTTTATTTAATATTTTTTCGTAATTTTCATTCATCACATTATATATTTTACTTGGAATAACTAAACATACTGCATTAACCAATATTATTAATACATACATAATAATAATATTTTTTCTAACAATTTTATCTTTATTTTTCACAAAGTTTATAATTCCAAAAATTACTGAAATAAATAAACTTATATAAAAGAACACTAGTATAGATAAAGTTATTAAATCATAAAATATACTTTTTGGGAAAATGTTTGAAAATTTAACTAATAAATTCACAACCAAAAATAATAATAGTAAGAATAAACTAATTATATATGTAATCCTAGTACTCTTATTAACCTTTACACCATTTTCTTTTAACATACCTCTTTCTCCTTTCAGACATAACATTTTTTATTCCTATTAATATTAAAATCAAACAAATTATTTCAACTAATATAAAAGAGTAAAAAGAAGAATATACTCTTAAAAAAGAAATAAAAAATCGTGTCAAAGAAAATCCAATCATACTTTTACCTATTGATACATTAATATATTTTATATTAATTGTTAGTAATAAATATATATATATTATAAAATTAATAAAACTTTCTACAATTTGAATATTAGTATAATATTTACCTATACAACACCCTTTTATAAAACAACCTATTTTCAAAATAGAATACATAATTATCATAGATGTTATAAACAATAATAATAGTTTTTTAAAATCAACTTTAATTAATTTTGAATAGATATAATTAGACAATATTATTCCTAAATATCCCCCAATAAAAGAGTATCCAGAAAAAATAAATTTTAAAACATCAACTATATTCTTACTTAATATAAAATTTTTAAAAGAATCAAAATCTAATTCTAAAATGATATAAAACAATTTAGAAAAAAACAGAAAGAAAATCATAGATAAGATATAACAATATATTAATTTTTCAAAAGAAATTACTTTTAATTTTTTATTTATAATTAAAGTTGATACAAACAATGATAAAAAACCAATACATATTGTAATTAAATATATAAAATTACTCATATATTATGCAGAAAAACCAGAACAACCATTTATTATAGATTCAATAGCAGCTGCAAAAAACAAAATTGATAAAATTCCAAGTATAATAGTTACACCAATTAAAACTGAATCTATTATTATCATTGTTAAAGAAAGTTTATCATTATATTTACATTTACTTATAATAGCTAAAATTAAAGCAACTAAAACATATGGTAATTTTCTTAAAAAACTTAATTGTTCAACAGAAGATGTTATAAATGGTATAACAAATTGTAAAATAGTTAAGATTAAGGAAGCAAAAGACAATTTTGTTTTTGCTAACTTTATATTATCTTTTGCCATATTTAAATTATTTTCTTGTTTCATAAATTACTCCTCCTTTTTTATTTAATATTCTAACTCTTTTAGTAGATTCTTTATTTCTAACTTAGTATATTCTATCCTAATATATAAGCTTTTTATATTTTTTCATTTGACACCTACTATCTTAATTTTAGTATAAGTTACCTTTCTTAAGAAAATCAAGGCATGTTATATCCTGTTGACACGCTTTTACATTTTTTTACATTTAAAAAAGAAACAACATATACTTCTTTTTATAAGCAGTTAAAGTTATTTCTTCTCTATTCTTTCTTTTCCACCCATATAAGGTTGTAATACTTTGGGAATTAATATTCTGCCATCCTCTTGATAATTATTTTCAATTAATGCTATTAATCCTCTTGGCAATGCTACGACGGTATTTCTTATAGTTTCAATTTACACAATAAAACTATAAATCCATACTATTTTGATTTAGCAAGAATTCTTGTACCCCAATTACTAATATACCTTCTTCTGTATACCAATGCTTAATATTGTCTTTTACTACAATTATTTTTTTAAAATTATCGTTTATATTCATTAAAGGCCGTTCTTCTTGTAGTGTTTTTTCTCTTGTTTCTAAATTTAATGCTGATTGTATATAATATCTTTTATTTCCTAAATT
>CANRDE010000014.1 GCA_947629325.1 uncultured Bacilli bacterium | reverse complement strand
GCTCTTGCTATTCGGTTCGCACGTGCATAGCACGTGGTTTTATAGATAGCTATCTATCGATTGCTACATAATAAAAAGAAACTTTCAATTAAGAAAGTTTCCTTATTATAATTTTGCTATTTTATTTTTCTTTTTGATTATTCTATAAGTTACTAGAATAGCTCCTAATGTAGCAATTGTACCAAGGCCTATAGCCGCTCCTCCTGTTTTAGGATTGTTACCTGGTTTATCAGTATTATTAATTTTTGGTATATTAATTGTATCACTTTTAACTTTAGAAATATGACCTAAATCATCTTTAATAAAGGCATATAAAACCTTTTGACCAGTACCTTCACTTAAAGTATAATCAATTTCCATAGCTTTACCTTTAGTTTCTTTCCATTCACATTCACTACTACTATCAGAGGTACTAATACAATAATGAGTTACATCAGGATCATCATAACTTAAATATAATTTAGTTTCACGAGAACTAGTTGTTTCAGGATTATCTTTACCACCAATAAAGAAATTAGTAATTTCAGGTGATTTTGTATCTACAATAATGGAATCATGACCAACTTCAGATACATGACCTGCTTCATCTTTAACAAAGACATAAACATCTTTTTGACCATCACCATCAGGTAAAGTATAATCTAATAATAAATCCTTATCTTTTTTATCTGCATCACTTAAATTTTTCCAAGTACAGTTTTCACTATTATCAGTGGTATTTACACAATATTGAGTTACATCATTATCATCCCAACTGACATATACATCAGTTTGAGGGCTATTAGTTTTAGTTGAATCTTTTGAACCAACAGTTACATCAGTTAGTGTTGGTGATTTTCTATCTAAAATAATGGAATCAGTAGCATAATCAGATACAAGAGCCTCATTCATAATAAAGGCATACAATGTTGTTTGACCATCTTTATCACTTAAATTTTGAGTTATTGTAAATTCTTTTTTGCCATTACTTGGAACCCAGTCACATTTACTACTACTATTTTGAGTAGTTATACAATAATGAGTAACTCCCTCAGAATCCCAGCTTAAAGTAAGACCAATAGAAGGCTCTAAAGTATACTTACCATTTACTTTATTATTTATTTTAAAACTTTTAATTACTGGTTTTTCTGTTTTCAAAGTAATACTGTCAGATTTAGAGGCCGATATACGATTAGTTTTATCTTTTATAAAGGCATATAATGTGATAACCTCATTGTTTGCCCCTTGTAAAACATAACTTGGAGAAATTTCATTCTTATCATTTGTAGATTGCCAACTTGTACAACTGCCACTATCATCTGTGGAGGTAATACAATACTCTTTAACATCCTTATCTTTCCAAGTTAAGTAAATGCTAGAATTAGTGCTTGTTGCATAATCGGGATTATCTTTTCCGCCAATATAGAAAGATACAATAGTCGGATCATTAGCATCCACCGTTATTGAATCAGCTTTATACTCAGAAACATTTCCCGCTTTATCTACAATAAAGGCATACAAAGTAATTTCACCATCAACACTTAAATCATAATCGTCAGTAACACTTGTTCCTTCAACACTTTCCCAAGAGCAATTTTTAGAATCTTTTGTTTCGCTAATACAATAAGCATCAACATCAGTTGCTTCCCAACTCAAATATACACTAGAATCTGCACTTGAAACCGATTCTGGATTTTCTTCTCCACCAATATAGAAATTTTTGATTTCTGGTTTAGTAGTATCTAAAGTTTTTTGAATAGTACCCACATCAGAAATATTTCCAGCTTCATCTTTAAGGTAAACATAAACTATTTTTTCTCCATCACCTGCAGAAAGCGTATAGTCTACACCAACACTATAACCTCCATTTACTGGTTTCCAAGAACAATTATCTGATCCCAAAGTATTTTTAATACAATAATATTGGACATCTTTATCATCATAATTCCAGTCAATTCTAATATGTTGATTTCTATCATTAATATAATCATTTCCGACATAGCCCATATGTATATTTTCTATCCTTGGTTTAGTCGTATCAAGTATTATGGAGCCTTCCCTAACATTAGATACTAATCCTTCACTATTTTTTATAAAAGCATATAAATTTTTATTACCGTCTTCACCCTTTAAAGTATAATCTATTGCTACATTATTTTTATCTTGGGCATCTTTCCATACACAAGTTCCACTATCATTAGTTGTAGTTATACAATAATGGGTTATATTTTCATCATGCCAACTTAACCAAACTTTAGTATTAGCACTAGTGGTATATTTTGTACCGCTACTTGAGCCAATGTGAATTGAATCAAGAACTGGTGAATATTTAATAGTTAAGACAACTTTCATTGGCAAAAAATCTGTCTTAAATTGCGTTTTATCAACACCTTGTGACAACATTACTTTATAGGTATAGGTTAATCTTTTATTGGTAGTATTATCCAAAGTAATTATTCCTTTATAAGGATCATATTGAACACCTTGTAATACTTCTTTACTTGGATCAGTATTTTCGGAAATTGTATCATTATCAATTATAGGATCGGTCGTATCTGAATTATCTGTTCCACTACTATCATTTATAGCTACCGAATCAAAATTTACCAAATATCCTTTTAAATTAGGATCCAATTCTTGCAATTTTATTTCAAATTTCCCTGTTTCCGGATTATAAACAGCTTGAACAGTCCTTGTTTGAGGCTTATCATCAGTTGAAAGAGACGTTGTAAAATTAGGATCTGATGTAATATAACCTAAATGACTCGAAGACTCAACCCAACAATTTTGATGAGACCCCTTGCAAGCATAAAATGTTGTGTTTTGTAACTGGTGATTATCCTTTAATGTTAATGATAATAAATGGTTTCCTTCAACAGATATTGATTTTAGCGACTCAAAACCGGTAATATCAAGATTACTTATATTTGTATTTTCAATTCTTAAAAATGCAAGCCTACTCTTTTCAGGTTTAAACTTAATATTCAAATTTAATGAATCATTAGCAATTAAATTTACAAGTAAAAAATTATTTCTCAAATCCAATTCAGTTAAATTTGGTAACTCACTTACATTTAATTCTTGAAGTTGAGCATATTTTGTTTCCGAATCTTTTGGTAAATTAAGGGTTTCTATGGCTGTTTGGCGAACGTTTAAATATCTTAAATTTTCTTGTTTTTCTAAGTTGCTAATACTTTCAAATGTTTGATTAAATTCCAAGTTTAGTTCTTCTAAAGTAGTAATACCATTTAAATTCAAGCTTTCAATATCATTGTTTCCTAAATTTAAATATTTTAATTTAGTCATTCCAGTTAAATCTATTTCTGTTAATTGATTCCTTGGTAATATAATTGTTTCTAAATCTTTGTTATTCTTTAAATCAATTGTTTTCAATGACGCATTAGTCAAATTTAAATATGTCAATTTCGTAAATTGTGTCAAATCTATATTTTGTAAATTATTCTCATTATCGGCATTTTGTTGAGCTAAAGACAAATATTTTAAATTTGTCATTTTTTCAATTCCGGAAATGTCATCTATTTTTGAGTTACAACTTAATTCAGTAATTTCTTGTAACTGTTCATCTGTTAAGTTCGTAGTCTTAGGGGTCATACTCTCATAATCAGCATCAGTAGTCTCTTCACTAATAGCATAAGGCTCATTAATTGATGAATCTGGACCGATGTGAAGATCCTTATACGCGTCAATAACACATGAATATAGATTGTAATCTTTAAAAGCAGGATTTGCTGGGGTGTCATCAATCGCATTAATAACAACAACAGAAGTAATAATTAATCCTATTATAACTGTAAAGAAAATCCCAATTTTCTTTCTATCTAATTTCATAAATTTCATACTCCACCTTCTACCATATTATTTCCATATTTTTCTATTTTATTAATTATAGTATATAATATACCTCCCCCGAAAATCAAGAAAAAAATTTTTATTAATTAGTATTTATACTTTTTGTGCTAAAAATGTGTCAAAAAAAGTCAAAAAAACTTAGATATTTTATTATCTAAGTTTTAAGTTAATTAAGCAGTTGCTTCTTCATCATTAGTAGCTAGAAATTTTTCTTCTAATACTTCACTAGCATCATCATCTAGCAATTCTTTTTCTAATTCTAATTCAATATCACTATATTGTTTAGCTCCTGTACCAGCTGGGATTAACTTGCCAATAATAACATTTTCTTTTAATCCTACTAAATTATCAACTTTACCACGCATTGCAGCATCAGTTAACACTCTTGTGGTCTCTTGGAAAGAAGCAGCTGATAAGAATGAATCTGTTTCTAAGGAAGACTTAGTAATACCTAACATAATTGGATTTCCTTTAGCAGGTACTCCTCCATTTAAAATTACTGGTTTATTACCTTCGGTAAATTCTCTTAAACTTACAGTTAATCCTTCCACAAATTCAGTATCTCCAGCATCAATAATTCTAACTTTATTAATCATTCTCTTAACAATAATTTCAATATGTTTATCGTTAATATCAACACCTTGTAATTTATATACATTTTGAATTTCTTTTAAAATATATTCTTGAGCTGTAAGCGGATTAGTAACTGCTAATAATTCTTTTGGCGAAATAACACCTTCTGTTAATTTATCTCCCGCATTTACTTCATCACCAACAGCTACTCTAACTTTCATATTATAATTAGTGATATGTTCTTTTACACCAGATTCATTTTCAATTACAATTGAATGTTTACCATTTTGTTCTTCTATGCTAATTACTTTTCCTGTTATTTCAGCAATAGTTGCTTTAAATTTAGGAATACGAGCTTCAAATAATTCTTCAACTCTTGGTAAACCTTGAGTAATATCGTCTCCACCAGCAACACCACCAGTATGGAAAGTACGCATTGTAAGTTGAGTTCCTGGTTCTCCAATAGATTGCGCAGCCATAATACCAACTGCTTCCCCAGTTTCTACTAAATTACCAGTAGCTAAGTTACGGCCATAACATTTTTGACATACACCATTAACAGTTTTGCAAGTTAAAACACTTCTAATTTCAACTTTTTTAATGCCAGCTTTAATAATTTTAGAAACGATATTTTCAGTAATCATTTCACCGGCCTCTAGAATAGTTTCTTTAGTTTCTGGATGAATAATTTTTTTAGAAGCAAATCTTCCTAAAATTCTTTCGGCTAAAGATTCAATTACAGAACCATCTTTATCATTAATTAAATCGTATACTACGACACCTTGCATTGAACCACAATCGTGTTCTTTAACAATAATATCTTGTGCTACATCAACAAGTCTTCTAGTTAAATAACCTGAATCAGCGGTACGTAATGCTGTATCAGCTGAACCTTTTCGAGATCCATGAGTTGATAAGAAGAATTCAGAAACTGATAATCCTTCCATAAAACATGAAGTAATTGGAATTTCTACTGTAGTACCATCTGGTTTAGCCATTAAACCACGCATACCAGCAAGTTGAGTAAAGTTAGAAATTTTACCACGCGCTCCACTATTCATCATCATGAATATTGGGTTAGTAAAATTATCTTTAGAAATTGCTGCCAAGGCATCTTTAACTTTATCTGTTGCTTCTGTCCAAATTTGAATAACACCATTATATCTTTCTTGTTCAGTTATTAAACCTTTTTGATATTGTTTATTAATTTTATCTACTCTTAATTTAGCTTCTTTAATAATTTCATCTTTGGCATCACTTCTTACAACATCAGCAGCAGATACAGTAATACCGGCAATAGTTGAATATTTAAAACCTTGATCTTTTAATTTATCAAGCATTACTGAAGTTTCGGTTGTCTTATATCTTTTAAATACTTGCGCAATTATTTGACCTAAAGTTTTTTGAATAAAAGGACTAACTAATGGCATAGCCTTAATAGCTTCTTCTAAATTAGTTCCCATTTCTAAGAAATATTTACTTGGTGTAATACCTTCAATATTCTCTTTTGTTCCTTCATTTAAATAAGGGAATGAATCAGGTAATATTTCATTAAATTTAATTTTTCCTACTGTAGTAACTAAATATTTATTTTGTTGTTCTTCGGTAAATAATTTATGTTTAAATGACTTAACCGGAATAGCAATTCTTGTATGAAGAGATAATTCTTTTCTTTCGTAAGCCATCAAAGCTTCATTACAATCTTTATACGCTTTTCCTTCGTTAGCACCACCAGTTTCTTCCATAGTTAAATAACAATTTCCTAAAACCATGTCTTGGCTTGGAGTAACGATAGGTTTTCCATCCTTAGGATTTAAAATATTATTAGCTCCTAACATTAAGATTCTTGCTTCCGCTTTAGCCTCTTCGGATAAAGGAACGTGAACAGCCATTTGGTCACCATCGAAATCGGCATTAAATGCGGTACAAACAAGTGGATGAAGTCTAATTGCTTTACCACCAACTAATTTTGGTTCAAAGGCTTGAATACCTAATCTATGTAGAGTTGGAGCACGGTTAAGCATTACTGGATATTCGGTAATAACATCTTCTACAACATCCCAAACACTCTCATCTCGAGATTCTATTAATTTTTTAGCTCCCTTAATATTATGAGCAAGGCCTCTTTCTACTAAGCCATGAATAACATGAGGTTTAAATAATTCAATAGCCATTTCTTTAGGAAGTCCGCATTGATACATTTTTAAATTTGGACCAACAACGATAACAGAACGGCCAGAATAATCAACTCTTTTTCCTAATAAGTTTTGACGGAAACGACCTTGCTTTCCTTTTAACATACTAGAAAGACTCTTAAGTGGTCTATTAGAAGCAGCAGTTATACTTCTTCCTCTTCGACCATTATCAAATAAGGAGTCAACCGCTTCTTGAAGCATTCTTTTTTCATTTTGAACAATTATAGTTGGTGCTCCCAATTCTAATAATTTTTTCAAACGATTATTTCTATTAATAATTCGACGATATAAATCATTTAAATCACTAGTAGCAAATCTGCCACCATCTAATTGAATCATAGGTCTAAGTTCAGGAGGTATAACTGGTAAAACAGTTAATACCATCCACTCAGGTTTATTACCTGATTCTTGGAATGCTACTAAAGCATCTAAACGTTTAACTAAACGAATTCTCTTTTGACTAGTAGCATTTTCTAGTTCGGCTCTAACATCGGCAATTTCTTTATCTAAATCAACTCTTTTTAATAATTCTTGAATTGCTTCTGCTCCCATACCAACTTTAAAAGTATTACCATATTTTTCATAATAAGCTCGATATTCTTTATCAGACAAAGTTTGTTTTTCTTGAAGAGGAACGTTTCCTGGATCAATTACAACATAACTAACAAAATATAATACTTCTTCAAGATCCCTAGGACTCATGTCAAGAACTAAGCCCATTTTAGAAGGAACACCTTTGAAGAACCATATGTGAGAGCAAGGAGCAGCAAGTTCAATATGTCCCATCCGTTCACGACGAACTTTAGAACGAGTTACTTCTACTCCACAACGATCACATACAACATTTTTATATCTTAATCTTTTATATTTTCCACAAGAACATTCAAAATCTTTGGTAGGTCCAAATATCTTTTCACAGAATAAACCATCTCTTTCTGGTTTCAAAGTTCGATAGTTTATTGTTTCTGGTTTTTTTACTTCCCCATATGACCAGCTACGAATTTTTTCAGGTGATGCAATACTAATTTTTATTCCTTTAAATTTACTTACATCTATCATTATTCCACCTCAATATCTTCTAATGTATCTGGAAATTCTAGATCATCTAATGAAACATCTTCTTCTTCATCTTCATATTCATCTTTTGGAGCTTCCTCAAATGGTTCTTCATTTGGCTCTCCGTTAGATTCTGGAATCTCAATTTCTTCAATTCTAAATGGTTCATCACCATCTTCTTCTTCTTCTAAATCTTTAAATTCTAAAGCTTTGTCTTCATTATCAATAACTTGAACATCTAATCCTAAAGCTTGGAATTCTTTAACTAATACTCTAAATGATTCCGGTACTCCAGCTTGGTTAACTAATTTACCTTTTACTAATGCCTCATATACTTTAACTCGGCCAACAATATCATCGGCTTTAACCGTTAAGATTTCTTGTAGAACGTGAGCGGCACCATAAGCATATAATGCCCAAACTTCCATTTCTCCAAATCTTTGACCACCAAATTGGGCTTTACCACCAAGAGGTTGTTGTGTAACTAAGGAATATGGACCTGTAGCTCTCGCATGTAATTTATCATCAACCATGTGATGTAACTTAACCATGTACATAACCCCTACAGAAATTCTTTGATCAAATGGTTCACCTGTACGACCATTATAAAGAACAGTTTTTCCATCTGGATCCATACCCGCTTCGGCCATTTCTTCTTGAATATCTTCCCAAGAAGCAGAATCAAATACTGGTGTAGCATAATGAACGCCTAATTTTTTACCAGCCATTCCTAAATGCAATTCTAAAATTTGACCAATATTCATTCGAGATGGAACACCTAATGGATTAAGCATAACATCAACCGGTCTTCCGTCTGGTAAATATGGCATATCTTCTTCTGGTAAAATTAATGATATTACCCCTTTATTACCATGACGTCCAGACATTTTATCGCCAATTTGAATTTTTCTTTTTTGGATTATATATACCCGAATAATTTTAGAAACACCAGCTGGAAGTTCATCACTATTTTCTTTAGTATAAACTTTTACATCGTGAACTACTCCTCCAGCACCATGTTCTACTCGTAAGCTTGTATCTCTAACTTCTCTAGTCTTTTCCCCAAATATAGCATGTAATAATTTTTCTTCTGAAGTTAATTCTTGTACTCCTTTAGGAGTTACTTTACCAACTAAAATATCTCCTTCTTTAACTTCTGTACCTATTTTTATAATTCCATCAGCATCTAAATTTTTACGAGCATCTTCGCCAACATTAGGAATATCTCTTGTAATTTCTTCTGGTCCTAATTTCGTATCACGGCAATCAATATCATAGTGATCTATATGTAATGATGTATATACATCATCTTTAACTAATCTTTCATTTAATATTACAGCATCTTCGTAATTATAACCATTGTATGTCATGAAAGCGACAGTCATATTTTTTCCTAAAGCAAGTTCACCTTTTTCTGTAGATGGGCCATCGGCAATTACTTGGCCACGATGAACTTTATCACCTTTTTTAACCAATGGATGATGGTTTATAGAACTAGAAGCATTGCTTCGCTCAAAACTAGCTAGATGATAAGTGTCCGTTCCTTCTTTAACTTTTACCACTATTTTTAAACCATCGGCATATTCAACAACACCATCGGCTTTACAAACAACAGTAGAACCTGAATCACGAGCAGCAATCCATTCCACACCAGTTCCTACAATTGGGGCTTCACTAGTTAGTAGAGGCACAGCTTGACGTTGCATGTTAGATCCCATCAAAGTACGATTCGCATCGTCAAATTCAAGGAAAGGAATACAACTTGTTGTTATAGAAACTACTTGACTTGGAGCAACATCGACTAAGTCAACTAATTCTCTTTTTACCATAACATTATCGCCATTATGACGAACCAAAATTTCGTCGTCTTTAATAACATTATTATTATCTAAAGCTACAGTAGCTTGACTAATATATAAATCTTGTTCTTCATCAGCAGTTAAATAAACTATTTCATCAATAACTTTGCCATCAATTACTTTACGATATGGTGTCATTATGAAACCATATTCATTAATTTTAGCATAACCGGCTAAAGAAGTAATTAACCCAATGTTTTGACCTTCTGGTGATTCAATTGGACAAATTCTACCATAGTGAGATGAGTTAACATCTCGAACTTCCATACCAGCACGTTCACGAGATAATCCTCCTGGTCCTAAACTTGATAAACGTCTCTTATCAGTTAATTCGGCAATAGGATTGATTTGATCCATAAACTTTGATAATTGAGATGAACCAAAAAATTCTTTTAAAGCCGCAGTTACCGGACGAATGTTAATTAAAGTTTTAGGCGTTATATTTTCTACTTCTTGAGTAGTCATTCTTTCCCTAATAACTCTTTCCATTCTAGAAACACCAGTTTTAAATTGGTTTTGAATAAGTTCTCCAACTTGACGAACCCGTCTATTTCCTAAGTTATCTATTTCATCAGTATTACCAATATTATCATGTAAATTTAAATAATAAGATACTGCTGCATAAATATCTGGAATAGTAAGTCTCTTTTCATCAATACTAGTATCAATACCAATAACTTTAACAATTCTCTTATTATCTATTTTATCGTAAACTAAAACTTCTTGAATTTTATTATAATCATCAAGTTCCATATTAGTAATAGTTTCTTTTAAATTATAACCATTAGCAAATATTTCTTTTAATTCAGCAAGAACCTTTTTATCAATTAAAGTTCCCTTGCTAAAAATTGTCTTACCATCAACTTTAATATTTTCAGCTAAGGTACATCCTAGTAATCTTTCACAAATATTTAACTTTTTGTTAAATTTGTAACGACCAACTTTAGCTAGATCATAACGGAATCTATCAAAGAATCTAGTTATTAATTGGTTTTTAGCACTATCAAGAGTTGCTGGTTCTCCTGGTCTTAATTTTTCATAAATTTCAATTAAAGCTTCATCAGTATTTTTAGTACTATCTTTTTGAATGGTATTAGTCAAATACTCATTTTCCCCAAAAACACTAATAATGTCTTCATCATTTGATAAACCAATTGCTCTTAAAAATGTTGTAATTGGAACTTTTCTCGTTCTATCAATACGTACATATACAATATTTTTAGCATCAGTTTCAAATTCTAGCCATGTTCCTTTATTAGGTATAATTTCTCCTGATATAATATGGCGTCCATTTTTGTCCGTTTCTCTTTTAAAATAAATAGATGGACTTCTTACAAGTTGGGAAACAATAACTCTTTCGGCTCCATTAATAATAAAGGTTCCAGCCTCTGTCATTAACGGCATATCCCCTAAGAATATTTCTTGTTCCTTTACTTCTCCTGTTTCATGAATGTATACTCTAGCCGCTACTTTTAATGGTGCAGCATAGTTTACCATTCTTTCTTTTGCTTCTTTGATAGAATATCTTGGAGCTTCAAAAGAATATTCTCCTAATTCCAAAGAAATATTTCCTGTAAATGATTCCACTGGAAATAAATCATCAAAAACTTCTTTAATACCATTTTCTAAGAAGTCTTGATAACTTTTCTTTTGAACTTCTAACAAATCTGCAAGTTCTAGCGTATTTTTTGATTTTGCAAAGCTTCTTCTTTCGCGATAATCACCAAATTTTAAGGTCTTATAAGCCACGATATCACCCCTATACATAGATTTTTAATTTGAAAAATATAAATACGTCACCAATTTAAAATTTTATCAATAAAAGTAATTAAAGTCAACTAATTTTTCGCTAAAATTACCCAAAATCCTTTACTTTTATCAACTAATTCAACTGTACTTAATTTTTCTAATTCTTTTTTTACGCTTTTTGCTCCTTGATCTTTGGATATAACAAACCAAAGTTCCCCTTCTTTATTTAATCTTGCTAATGCTCCCTCTAAGAATTCCATTAGAACTTTTTTACCAGCTCTTATTGGAGGATTAGTAATAATTAAATCATATTTACCTTCTACTTTTTCATATATATTGCTTTCTTCTACTGTTGCTTCTACTTTATTAATAAGAATGTTCATTTTACATAAATGAACAGCTCTTTTATTTACATCATACATCCAAACTGGTTTATTTAATATCTTGCTTAAAACAATCCCAATAAAACCATAACCACAACCAATATCTAAAATCTTATCAAAGTTTTTTTTATTATTTGCAAAAAAAGTTTTAACTAAAAACAAACTAGCATAATCTATTTTATTTTTTGAAAAAACTCCATTGTCACTTTTAAATAAAAAATTATAGTCATTAAAAGAAAATTCAATATCTCTTAATTCACTTTTTAAATTTTGATTGTTGGTAAAATAGTGTTCCAATACTAAATCCCCGTTTCATGTATGCAAATAGTATATCATATTTAAATTTAGGATACAAGCTAAAAATTTTAAAATGCCAAGATTAAAATTAATTTACTTTTTCCTATTAAAATTCATCTAATATTAAATTTAAATAATCTAATTTATGGCTAATTAAGAGAACATAATTTTCCCCTAGAAGAAGATGAAGTTTTTTTAATCCTTGTTTTACCAAGTTATAATCCATATTAAATATTTCCAAATATTTAATTATTATATCTTCTATATAATAAAAGCCTTGCTCTTTAAACAAATTATAAATTAGCTTAAAATTGTTTTCATCCAAAATTGTTAAAAAATCTTCTTCATAGATGCTTAAAATTTGCTGATAACCAAATTCACTAGTATATTTTTCTAAAAACAATTCTAATCACTCTCTGTTCTTAGCAATTTTTTAAACCGCTCAATATATTTGGTCATAAAGCTTATTAATTCTGCCGTAGTATAACCAATTTTTTCTTTTAAGCAATCACTACTCATCATAAATATATCATTAAGAGAACCATCTGGTTTAATTATAGCATTACCAGTAGCTTGCAAATATAATAATTTGGACACAAATTCACTATATGATAAGCGTAACAAAGTTTCTCTATTAAGTTCATAATTAATATTATAATTTTCACAAACAGATATAATGTTGACATCAACTTTTTTAGTATTCCAAATAATTCCTAATGATTCTAATTGAAGGACTTCATCGGAAGACAATAAACCTTTCGCATAATATCGTTTTTGATTATATACCCACTTTCCTAATTCTAAACCTGAATCATTTTCATCTACGCCATTTAAAGTTTTGAAAGAATGGGGAACTGATAAATTACCATGAGCAGCAAAATATAATTTAGCTACATTTAGCATATTCTTTTCACTTAAATCGATAAAGGTTTCTAATAAGTCATGTTGAGCTAAGATTTGTTTTTCATCATCTTTTAATAAATCTTTACGACAACGAATCTTTTGCGTATTAACCCATTCTCCTAATCCTATACCATGCTCATCATAATCATAACCATTTTTAGTTTTAAAGGCTACTTTCATTTTTAAGTTACCATAATGAGCAAAATAAGTTTCCGCTAACTTAGTCATTTTTTCATAATGATTTTGGGCTAAACTAAATATCATACCAATTGCTTGTAACTTTTTTATTTTATCTTCTGATAATAGATTTCTTTGATAATTAAATCTTTGCGTACAAATCCATCTTCCTAAACTTATTCCATTTTCATCGAAATCAATACCATTTTTAGTCTTAAAAGCCCGATCTACTTCCAAATTATGATGAAATTCATAATATGTTTTAGCCAATTCATATTGTTTATTCCATTTTAATTCATTAAAATCAAAAGACATGCCAATAGCTTTTAAAGCTTCTTTTAAAGTAGGGTTTAATGCGCCTTTTTTAGAAGCTTTAATTTGAGATGTTAACCATTCAGATAAATCTACGCCATCCTCATCATAATCATAACCATTTTTAGTTTTAAAAGCGCGAGGAAGATTTAAATTATGATAATGAGCAAAATAGTTTTGAGCAAGTTCCAAGTATTTTTCATCCATTAAATCAACTTCATGGCCAACATTTAATTTTTTTAATAATTCTAATCTTCTTTTATAGATACTTCCCTTTTGACATAATTTGATTTGAGCCGTAACCCATACGCCAAGATCTATTCCTTCTTCATTATAATTAATTCCATCTATTGTTTTAAAATTGGAGTCCATATTTAAATCGCCATAATAATCAAAATATTTTACCGCTAAATTATAATAAAAAGTCCAACTTGGTTTAACCATATATTTTTCGCCCTCCTTTTTATTGGGAATATTATAGCACTTAAAATTTAAAATACAATAAAAAGATTATTCTTCACATAAAGAATAATCTATCATTTCTTTTTTGAAAGTAATTTTAATTATTTTTTAAATATTCGCAACTTTCATTACGATATTCATAAAAATCATTATGTAATTCTAAAATTTTACTATGAATATTTTGGACTACTTCTTGATAATTTCTTCCCTCATGTAAAGTAAGAATAGAAATAGCATAAGGATGTTCAATATCTAAATTTAAACCAATATCGTGATAATTAACATCCCAACTACCATATTTATGATATATTTTAATACTATCAGTATTATAAGAATTACGATAATCATTACCCATTATTTCTTTTAAAAATGAGCCATATTCTTCATTTGTCGTTATTATCCGATAAGCTTCTTTTAAATAAATATTTGTATCACTCGCTGTTTGATAACCATATTTATCATTTCCTTGAAGGATAACTTTAGCCCCTAAACTTCGACCATAATTTTGTAAATTATTAAAGCCAATATAATCTACTAACATAATATGAGCACTATTATCAGAGACAGTTATAGCATAAGTAATTAAATCTCTTAAACTAACATTCTCTCCAATTTTTCTTTGCTCCATTCCCTTACTACTTGCTTTAACATATTTACTAGTGTATTGAACTGTTTCCGTATCTAAATTAATTTCTCCATTAATTGCTTTATTAATTAAATAAATAGCATCAACTAATTTAATTAAACTAGCTCCATAATAAACTTTATTTTCATTATATTTGTAATTAAATCCTGTATGAATATCTTCATAATTTACCGATACTTGATATTTATTAGTTTCAATCATATTATTAATATCATACATTTCTATAAGTAAATCAGTTGTTAATTCTTCTTCACTAAATGGTTTATTTAAACATTCATAATATAAAGTATTATCTATTTCCGTATCTAATTTAGCTGTATCAAATTTAGCCATACTATTTTCGTTCACAATTGCTTGCACTTTAACATCATTCATAAATAAGCCTACTACAAATTTCATTTGGCCAGTTTCTAAAATAGTAGTTACAAATAAATTACGAGCGTGCTTACTGGGCCCATAGCAAAACAATAAACCGATACTATAAATAGCAACGATTATAAACATTAAAAAAAACACCAATAAAGCTAAAAAATTTACCAATAAACTTCAAGATTTTCACTGCTCAGTGCACTTCCCTACTACTTATTATTTACCTATATTGATATTATCATATTTATATTTAATGTTCAAGGAATATAAGCACACTCAAAAAAATTTGCTTAAAACAAAGTGAAGCAGTATTTATGATAATGGAAAAATGTTACCAGAAAATAGTATCTTTCGAAAAATAGATAAATTATATGGACTTCACTTTTATATAGAAAAAGCAAAAGAATTGTATTGTGAGTTATTTAAAAAAAGAAAAACAACGGTTGAAAGAAGTTTTGGAGATTTCAAATAAAATTAAAAATTAATTTCGAAAGAAATCACACAGATTATTCTTCACATAAAGAATAATCTATCATTTCTGTTGAGGATAATAAAATATTTTTTTGCGAGTTACAATTAAGAAGAGAAAATTTTTCCCAAGAATACAATTTATAATTATTGGGAGTATTTATCTTAGCATCGGTAATTAATTTATCATAAGTTATTTTGCCATCTTTTAATGCATAAGATAATTCATATTTATCTATTCCATAATCTAAATAAATATTTTCAATACATTTTGTATAAAAATTATCTGTATATTCTTCTAATTTATCACTACAAACATCCTTTTCTATTACTTGAATCGTATATTCATTATATAAATTGCCTTCTACAATTTTTATATTTTTTAAAGTTATAGTATTATCTTTGATACTATCAACTAAACCAACAATAGTTATATAATCATAAACTTTATAATTAAGAGGATTTATTCCTTCTAGTTCTCCTATTAATTTATTATTTTCGTTGAAGTTAACATGGCCATTCAAAGAATTATTCGAATTAGTATACTCTCTTAATTCTAGACTATTAGTACCATTTATTCGGCTAATTTTACCAGTAATTTTAACAAAATCGTTTTTATATTTTTTAAAACTTATTTGCGGTTCATTTAAAAATTTATTAACATCTATATTTTCTAATAGATTAGGACTACAGGCAAAGTTACTTTTATAATTTTTATCTAGTATATATTCATTATCACATTTAAAGATACGATAAAAAATACTGTTATAAACTGATACTTTAGCATTTATCTTGTTTTCCCAAACATAAATTGGTTTTAAATTTAATGTAAATGTTTTTATATAGTCAATACCATAAGTAAAAATTATTAATAAGATAGGTAAACATAAAAGAAAAATTAAATTTCTTTTTTTACTTAAGACAAAACTAAGCTCAAAAAGAGCTATTCCCACGATTAATATTAGCAATTTAAAAATGCTATATATATTTAAAATAAAGGGTATTAAAATAAGAATAATACCTAATCCTAAAAATATTATCTGACTTTTCTTCATATATTAACCTCATATTAATTATACCCTAAAACCCATTTTATAACACTAAAAAAGTTAGCATCAGCTAACTTTAATTTACTAAACTTTACTATTAGTTTAAAGCATCTTTTAGTTTGCTTCCAGCTTTGAATGAAGCAACTGTCTTTGCAGGAATTTTTAATGGTTCTTTAGTTAATGGATTAATTCCTTCTCTAGCAGCTCTTTTTTTAGCGCTAAAAGTACCAAATCCAACTAAAGTAACTTTTCCTTCCTTTTTAAGTCCTGTAGAAATACCTTCGATTGTTGCATCTAATGCACGAGTGGCATCAGCCTTTGATAATCCAGCTTGAGCAGCAATGAATTCTACTAATTCAGTTTTAGACATGTTCTTTACCTCCTCATAACAATATCTATCGTAGGACCTATTGTCCTCACATAATAAGAGTATCAAAAATAATTAGTAAAATCAACCAAAATAAGCAATTATTTACTTATAAATGACATTTTTTAGAAAAAAAGAGAATAATTTCCCTTATAAAACAATAGCAATGAGATTGTTACTGCCCTTATTTACTATTTTAGTAACTGTATTTGATAATTTAAATCTGGTATTATCAGGCATCATATTTAATTTGGCTTGTATTCCTTCTTGGACAATAACTTCTAAACTTCTGCCAAAAATTTCACTTTTCCAAATACTACCCGGATCAGTCTCATAATCTTTCATCAAATAATTGATTAATTCTTTACTTTGTATTTCACTACCTATTATAGGTTCAAAAGTTGATTCGACGTCTACCTTCATTAAATGAATACTAGAAGCTAAGGCTTTTAATTTAACGCCATAACGACTACCTTGTTTAACAATTTCGGGTGTTTCTAATTTCATATCTTTAAGAGTTGGATAAACTATGCCATAACCAGTTGTTTTGGCTTGCTTTAAAGCACTTCTTAAAAGCTGAGTTTCTTCTTGATTTTCTTTATAATTTGCAAATATTTTAAGAAGTCCGGCTTTAGTGGTAGCTGATTCTCCCATTAACGCTTTTAAAGTTTCATCATATAGTTCATTCGGACTTTCTAAATTAATAGTAATAGTTCCTGCAGCTGTATCTAATTCACTAATATAAGATTTAGAAATGTAAGGACTATCTTCAAAATGACTTAAAATATAATCAACATCTTTAACTTTATTAACACTTATAACGCTTTCTTTAATTTTTTCTAAATAATGCATTTTTATTTCATTTGTATTAGGCAAGACATGAACCCATTCAGGCATATTTACTAAAATGTCAATAACAGGAAATTCATATAAAGCTTCTTTTAAAATACTCATGATTTCTTTCTCATTCATAGCTTCAACATTAATAGGCATAACCGGAACATCATAATTATCTTTTAAAGATCTTGCTAATTCAACTGTTTCGGTATTAGTAGGATGAATAGTATTTAAAATAACTATAAAAGGTTTACCTATTTCTTTTAACTCATTCACTACTTTTTCTTCAGCTTCTAAATAGTTTTCTCTTTTAATTTCTCCAAAAGATCCATCCGAAGTAACTACAATTCCAATTGTAGAATGATCCTTAATAACTTTTTGCGTTCCTATTTCTGCGGCTTCTACAAAAGGTACAGCATCAGGAAACCACGGTGTTTTTACCATCCGAGGATTACCATCTTCATCTTCATAACCATTGGAACCAGGGATTACATAACCAACACAATCAACCAATTTAACATTTGTTTCAAAAGAATCAACTTTTATAGTCGCGCCATTCGAAGGAACAAATTTAGGCTCAGTTGTCATAATTGTTTTACCTTCAGCACTTTGCGGAATTTCATCCAAACATTTCTTTTTGTCAAATTCTTCCGTAATATTAGGAACGACCAAGTTTTCAATAAATCTTTTAATAAATGTCGATTTACCAGTTCGAACTGCCCCAACTACCCCTAAATATATTTCTCCATTTCCACGTTTGGCTATAGAAGAAATTATTTTCTCTTTTTCCATAACTTCTCTCCTTTTTCTACTTAATGCTATGAGAAGTTTTTCTAGTTTATACCAAAAAAGAACACAATCGCCTATAATTGTGTTCAAACGTCCTAAGCAATTGCTTGCTCAATTTATGTATGCGGACTTATATATAATAAGATATTTCAGTCCTAAATATCTTATGAAAATTAAATAAAAGAGTTAGAATCGTTTCCCTGTTAGCCATCATTAATATTGGATTCCGATTCCAGACATATTATCATATTTTTGGGCAATGCTGTAAGGGAACATAAAGACATTACCTATACCACCATATTCCAAAGTATAATTTTGAGAGTCTGCTAATGATAAATTCTTTTGGGCATGTTGATATGAACCATATATTGCCGGATATGTCGCTTCATCAATAATGTCACAACCTAAAGTTAATTGTAAAGTTGTAATATTAGAATTTACAATGTTCATTGAAATTCCATAGCCATTATCAAAGCGCTTAATATTTGTCCCGTTCCAAGCATAATCAATCATTTCATATTTACCATTTAACGTATAGATTTGTTTGCCAACTTGTGATCCATTTCGAAAACCAAAGCCATCTCCACGAAGGCCAATAACATCAAAAGAACGATTGGCCGGAATACCTTTCCAGGTTGCTGTAAATTGTACTGCACTATAAGGTGTACTTCGCATAACTCCTAGCGTTATTTTTTTAACTTGAGTTTCATGCGATGCGCTATCGGCATTGGGCGAAATTAAAGACTCAGAATAATTATTGTATTCAGCTTCAGTAATTTCTTTTTCCGTTGTTAAATTTAAATGTTGATTATAAGTGCTTGCTATATATTTAGTTTCAGTTTCAACATTATTATAATCAATGCTTTGGGCTTTTTTGTATTCTTCTTGGTTCATTACCATAATATATTCAGGAGAATACATTTTTAAAAAATTTTGATACTCTTCTTCACTGATTATAATGCCATTATTATTTACAAATGATTTAGCATTAGTTACGATTGGAGAAATAACCACCATACTTAATAATCCAAAAAACACCAACTTCAACTTCTTCAACGCTTTTATCTCCTTTCCACTTTCCATTTTAAAGTTTCAAAGTCAAAAGATAAACCTATTTTGGCGAGAATTAGCATTCTCAAAAATTGAGAATAGATATTATTTTAGATAATTTAAAATAGCTTCATTATATTTGGCCAAAATTTCTTTATAATTATTACACTTGCCAATGTTACATGCAATAATTTTATCATTTGACACATCATACTTATAATTTTCTATTTCAATATTGCTTTCATTAATAATTGATACTTCTAAAATATTACTATCTAAATAATAAATATTTTTATAATAATAGTTTTCTTGTTTAAAAATATAAATTACATTATTTAAATCTGTGTAAAAACTAATTTCATAATCATTACTTTTCTTATAAAAAATATTATCTTTTAATTCAAAGCCGTGATTTAATAAATTATTTTCTACTTCATCAGTTAAATTTATTTTGGCTCTATAATTTATGCTTTCTTCTTCCTCGGAATAAAATATTTTATTATTAGAAAAATCTAAAGCAAATTTTAATTTAGTTACATATTCAGTTGTAATATCTTTAGAATCGGTTATTTTAATTTTTAAATATAAATTATTAAAATAGTCGCTTAAATTGTCAATTTTAAAATAACTTTGAGAACCAATTAAACGTAAATTATTTAAATTAAAATATGTTTGAATTACTTTTTCTTTTTTACCGTCTAAAATATATAAATCGGCTGATACAATATCAGTCTCTTTAATATCAACACCTTTAATTTTAATGCTACCTAAATACAAAGTATCTTTGATATTTGTTTCAATATAAGTACCAATATTTTGAACAAATTCATTGTTATCAAAAGTAACACGATAAACCTTAAATTTATTATAGGTATTGGTAAAGATTATTGCAATTATTAATATCAAAGTAATTACTAAAGTCATAAATAAGACTATTTTAATTCTTTTGGAATTTTTCTGATTCATTTCCGTAAATTCATTAATAATTTCTTGCATCAATTCATCATCAGTACTATCAGTTTCCATTCGGGCAGTCAATAAATCATTAAAAGAAACATTAAAGAATTTACTTATTTGAAATATCATTTCTAAATCAGGATAACTATTGCCTGTTTCCCATCTCGAAATAGCTTTGTCGCTTACATTAAGTACATCGGCAAGTTCTTTTTGAGTTAAACCTTTTTCTTTTCTTAACTTACAAATAATACTTCCAATATTATTTTCTATCATACAACACCACAAACTAATTTTAATACATTAAGGGTGCAAATAACAATATTTACTTGGCAAAAAATTTACATTTTAACTTAAAGGGACAATTAAAACATTCCGGATTTTTGCTTTTACAATGATAACGGCCAAACAATACTAACTGTAGATGAAGACGATTCCATTTAGCTTTAGGGAAAAATTTCATTAACTTCTTTTCTACCATTAAAACATCATCATTTTCCTTAGCTAAACCTAATCTTTTAGCTACGCGAAAAACATGAGTATCCACTGCAATTGCGGGCTCATTAAAAAGATGAGATAAAACAACATTAGTAGTCTTCCGACCTACTCCCGGAAGACTCTCTAAATAATTTCGATCATTAGGTACTTTGCCATCATAGTCTAAGATTAATCTACGGGCAATGGCTTTTATATATTGGGCTTTCCTTTGATAAGTTCCCACCGGTTTAATAATTTTTTGAATTGATTTAATATCTAAATTTTGTAAATCATTTAAATCATATTGGCCGAATAATTCTTTGGTTACTAAATTGACTCTTTTATCGGTTGATTGGGCTGATAAAACAGTAGCAATTAATAATTCATAATCTTTAGTATAATTTAGTTCACAAATGGGATTAGGAATTAATTGATCTAATTTTTCCATTACTTCCGTTTTACTTATCATAATCATCCAACCAATTATAATCAAATACATTAGTTTCTTCTAATTTTTTATTCTCATATTTTTTCTTTAAACCATTTTCCACATCTTCTTTGGTTTTATAGCCTTTTTTATTCCATTCATATAATATAGTATCAATATATCTTATATTAGGAGCACCATTATAAACCGCATCTTCTAAAGCATGTAAAATTATATCAGGATTGTATTTCTTTTCCACCCAAGTTTTGATTAATTCAAATTCCATTCCGGTTAAAGGCCTTTTAAATTCATTTTCAAATTTAGTAAAAATATCTTCTTTTAATTTTTGCTTATTTTCTTTATTACGGCTTTCTTTGACATAATCATAAAAACCATCTAAAGAAATTTTGTCATATCTTTTACCAGCTTCATTTTTTTCACTAGTTAATTTAATAATATCTTTACTTAATAAATTATTAAAAGCATTAAAAATAATATCTTTTTCTACTTTTAGTTTTTTGCTAATCAAATCTAAATCAAATACAGCATCATCAACATTGTCAAAATAAAGCAATAATAAAAATTCTGGTAAAGTTAAATTTAAATTACAAGCCTCTTTAATAAAATTAGCTTCCACTACAAATTTTTTATTATTGCCCATGTTCATCATCCTCTATGTATAATTTTTCAAAATATAATCAATTATTTTTTCGTGTTCATTTTTTAATTTTCCTTCTAAAATTAAATCAGTTAAATTATTTTTAATTTCTTTTAATATTTTAGAGGGTTTAAGTTTTAAAATAGTCAGAATCTCTTCATTAGAAATTTGCAAATCTTTAATGTTTTTTAAAGGTAATTTATTATACATTTTATTAATGTCTTTTTTATTTATATTTAATATTTCTCCCGCTACTAAAGCGTTATACAAGCCATGTTTATATAATATTTTATTATTAATTTCACCTTCATTAATGATTTCTCTAATGTTTATTATATTAGTAATTTCTTGTTTTGTAAATGCATAACTTTTTAAAGTTTTTAGTTGCGCCCACATCCCGCATATATCGTTCACATAATTAATATCTTCATAATCAATTTGTAAAACTTCTAAAATTTTTAATTCTTTCATTAACATAAGCCCTTTTTTAAAATTCTTATGTAATAAAATTTTGGTTAATTCACTTTTTATTCTGGTTTCTGATAAAGTTTCTACTAATTTATAATCTTCTTTAATTTTATTATATAGATCTTTATCTAAATCAAAATCTAAAACGCTAGCAAAACGAATAGCTCTTAAAATCCGAAGCGGATCTTCGGTAATTTTATGCTTAACATCCCCTATCATTTTGATTTGTCTTTTATTCAAATCTTCTATACCATTAACTAAATCTATTATCTTTTCGTTTTTATCCATGCAAATAGCATTAATAGTAAAATCTCTTCTTTTAATATCCTCTTCTAAATTATTTATATATATTATCTCTGTGGGTTTCCTTTTATTATAATTTATTTCTTTTCTAAAAGTAGTAATATCTATATTATAATTTTTTATTTTTAAATTAAATCCCCCATAATTATTACAATTGGTATTATTGGGAAAAATTTGATGTAATTCTTTCGGCAAAGCATCTGTACAGATATCAACATCAAGAGATTTAATTCCCAATAAATAATCGCGAACATAACCTCCCACTAAATAAGCTTGGTGGTTAGTTTCTTCTATTTTTAATAAAACTTTTTTGATTATTTTATCCATAATCGTCTCCATTCAATTATTTTTGACAATATTCACAATAATAAGTACTTCTACCTCCAATTTTTATTTTTTTAATTGGCTTTTGACAAGTGTAACAAGGCATACCATCTCTTTTATGAACCTTGAGAAAATCTTGATATTTTCCTGTCACCCCTAAACTAGAAGTATAACTTTTAATAGTAGTACCACCCATTTCTATTGCTTTTTCAATTATGATTTTTGCTTGATTAATTAGGGCTTGGCATTCCTCTTCTTTTAAAGATCCTGCTTCTCTAGTAGGTAAAATTTTGGCCGCATATAATACTTCATTAGCATATATATTTCCTAAACCACTTATAATTTCTTGATCTAAAAGGGCTGTTTTAATAGGCATGGTTTTATGATAGAACTTATCTAATAAATACTTACTAGTTAGACTAGAATCCATTGGTTCTTTTCCTTGCTTTTTAATTTCTTCAGTATTCCATAAATCTTCTTTTTTTACTAACTTCATGCGGCCAAACTTACGAGTATCATGATATCTTAAATCTGTATTATCTGCAAAAGTAATTATAACATGTTCATGTTTATTAATTTCTTCCTCATGATTTTTAATAAAATATTTTCCTTCCATTCTTAAGTGACTTAATAAATAATATTTATCTAATTCAAAAATTAGCCATTTACCAACTCGTAAAATATCTTTAAATTCATTATTAACTAAAACATGAGCTAGTTCTTTAGAATCTCCTTCGATAATTTTATTATATAAAATTTTTACTTCCTTTATTTTTTTATTTAAAATTCTTTTTTTGAGAGTATTTCTGACAGTTTCAACTTCTGCAATCTCTGGCATTTTTATCACCTTCATATTTATTTTAACATGGAAAATTTTAGTTTGCATTAAAAAAGAGTTCCTTTAAACTCTATTTAGCATCATACCAATTTACGCCTATATTAACATCAATTTTTAAAGGAACACTTAATTTAACTACATTTTCCATAGCATCTTTCAAAATAGTTTTTAAAATTTCTACTTCTTCTTTTTTAGCATCAATTATGATTTCGTCATGGACTTGTAAAATCATTTTACTTTCTAAATTATGTTCTTGCATTTTATGATGAACCTGAATCATAGCCATTTTCATAATATCCGCTGAGCTTCCTTGAATTGGGGTATTTAATGCCATTCTTTCGCCCATTAGACGAATATGATAATTTTGATCATGAAGTTCAGCAATTTTTCGAACACGGCCAAACATTGTTTTAACCTTTCCGGTTTCATAAGCTTCTTTGACAATATTAGTCATATAATTTTTAACTCCAGGATATAATTCATAATACTTTTCAATAAATTTATTAGCTTCAGCTCGAGAAATATGTAAATTTTCTCCTAAACCAAAACCACTTATTCCATAAACTATACCAAATATAACCGCTTTGGCCATACTACGCATATGTTTAGTGACTTCTGATTCCTTAATGCCATGAATATCCGCGGCCACTTTAGTATGAATATCTTCATCATTTTTAAAAGCATCTATTAATTCTTGACATTCCGAAATATGAGCTAATAAACGTAATTCAATTTGAGAATAATCGGCACTAACAATTAAATCTTTCGAAGGAACAAACGCCCTTCTTACTTGTTTTCCATATTCTTCGCGGGCAGGAATATTTTGAAGATTAGGATCCATCGAAGAAAGTCTGCCTGTTCTAGTCAATGTTTGATTAAATATGGTATGAATTTTACCATCAGGTAATACAAATTCTTGTAAACCGTCTAAATAGGTACTCAATAATTTGGCTAAATTACGATATTCAATAACTTTAGGAATGATTGGATGACGATCTTCATACTTTTGTAAGGTTTTTAAATCAGTTTTATAACCTCGATTTATTTTTTTACTTTTGCCAATTCCCATTTTTTCAAATAAAACAATTCCCAACTGTTTAGGACTAGCAATGTTAAATTTTTCGCCACTTAGCTCATAAATTTCATTAGTTATTTCTTCGATTTTAGTTATTACTTCCTCTTTCATAGATAAAAGAGCATTTTGTTCAAATTTAAAACCATTAATTTCCATATCGGCTAAGACATATATAAGAGGCATTTCTATTGTTTCTAAGATTTCATCTTGTTTTTCCTTCTTAACTAAATCTTTAATTCTATCAGCATAATCAAAAATAAATTGACTTTTTAAAGTAATATATTCTTCTAAATTCTGAAAATTATCCTTTTTTAAGCTTTCATAAGCCACCATATTTTCATCAAAGTGATTCATTAAAGGGGCAATATCTTCACTAGAAGGATAATCTACTAAATAAGAGGCAACCATTAAATCCAACTCACAATTAATCTTCTCACCAGTTAAAACCAAACTTTTTTTTAAATCATAAGTATAAATTTTTTTATCACTTAGTAATTTCAAGGCCTCTTTTACTAAGTCATTTGGAACAAAATAGGTATTATTTTTATCAGTTATACTTAACGCTAAAATATTTCCCCTATGATAATTAATATCACTAGCTTCTAAATAGAAAGCTACTCTTTCATCTAACTTTATATCTGTAATATTCGTCACTTTTAGATAATTATGTTCTTTTTTAGGAACATTTGCAGTCGGCATATTTTTGAGCATCGAATAAAATTCTAATTCTTCATAAACTTGTTTTAATTCTGAAACTACAGGGCCTTGATATTTAAAATCTTCAAAGTCAAAATCTAAAGGAACTTTTTTATAGATGGTAGCAATTTCATAACTCATGTAAGCATTTTCCTTGCCTTCTAATAATTTTTCTTTAGTTTTACCTGTAATATTTTCAATATTTTCATAGATTCCATCTAAAGAACCATATTCTTGTAATAATTTTAAAGCGGTCTTTTCCCCAATTCCTTTAACTCCCGGGATATTATCCGAAGCATCTCCCATCAAAGCTTTTAAATCTATTATTTTTATGGGAGCAATTTTATATTCAGCTTTAAAACTTTCTTCATTAAATCTTATAAAACCACTTTGTTTTAATAATTTAATTTCTGTTTCAAAGCTAATTAATTGTAATAAATCTTTATCACTAGAAACAATTAAAGAATAATATTCGGGATTTTGTTCAGCAAAAGAGGCAATAGTACCTATAATATCATCAGCTTCATAAGGTGCTAATTCTTGATAAGCAATTCCCATGGCTTTCAAAATATTTCTAGCAATAGGCATTTGCACTTTTAAATCATCCGGAGTACTTTGCCTCCCCTCTTTATAAAAATCATATTTTTCTTTTCGAAAATTCTTTCCAATATCAAAAGCGACCACCATATATTCGGGTTTTTCCTCGGCTATAATTTTATTAATCATTCCCACAAAGCCATATAAAGCATTAGTTGGGAATCCTTTGCTATTACGCATTATTGTTCCAGTATAAGCAGTGGCATAATACGATCTAAATAGTAAATTATTACCATCTACTAAAACAACTTTTTTCATTTTACCACCTAAACTTATTATAACTAAAAAAATACACATTTGAAAGGAAAATTAATTTTTTTATTTAACATATATTTTAATAGAGAGGTTTTGATTTATGTTTTTACATTTAATTTCCCTTGTAAAAAATATGTTGTTTTTTACTGGTTCTTACGGAAACAATGTTTTTCCCCCTCCTCTTAGTAATGAGGAAGAAGAAAAATATGTTGATTTAATGTTGAAAGGCGACCAAAATGCGCGCAGCATTCTGATTGAACATAATTTAAGATTAGTAGCTCATATTGTAAAAAAATTTGATAGCAAAAATACAGATACTGATGATTTAATTTCAATAGGCACAATCGGGCTAATAAAAGGAATTGATACTTATAAAAAAACACCGAAGGTGAAAATAACTACATATGCTGCGCGCTGCATTCAAAATGAAATATTAATGTATTATCGTAGTAATAAGAAAAATCAACTAACAGTATCATTAAATGATTCCATTGGCTATGATAAAGAAGGTAATGAAATTAATTTAGCCGATCTTTTAGAAGATAAGCAAGAAGATATTTTAGATACCATTCAAATAAAAGATAATATTAATTTGTTAAATAAATACATGAAAAAATTGAATCCCCGTGAAAAAGAAATTATCATTAAAAGATACGGTCTTAACAATGAAAAAGATTTAACCCAAAAAGAGATTGCCGATAATTTAGGAATTTCGCGTAGTTATGTATCCCGAATTGAAAAAAGAGCTCTTACCAAAATATTGAGAGAATTTCTAAAAAATAAAAATAATGTAGACATATAAAAAATGCTGAAATAATTTCAGCATTTTTTTTTAATTGTAATTTCAAGCGCACCATTTATTAAGATTTTAACATAAGGAAAAAATTTGTCAAACTTTCTTT
>CANRDE010000013.1 GCA_947629325.1 uncultured Bacilli bacterium | reverse complement strand
GAGTTACAAGGACAGATTTTTGCCTATATTTCAAGGCTTTACTGAATTTTATTGTCCTCCAGTATACTCTTAGGAGGGCTGTGCTCTATCCAGCTGAGCTACGAGGACATAAAACTACTAAAGTCATTATAAATCTTCTTCAATAGTTTTAGCAATAACATTATTTATTTTTTTAATCTTATTATTTACTAAGTTAATGTCAACTTTAAAATCAACTAAATTATCATTAACTTTGTATTTGTTTTTCATAGCCACTATTTTTTTAGCACTTTCATTAACTTTTTCCAAATCTAGCTCGCAAAATTTTAACATTTTTCTTAACTTTTTATATAATCTTGAGGCATCATGAGGTTTATATTTAATCATTAACATATTATTTCCTGCTGCAATACTTTTACGAATAGAATTCTTTAATCCCCATATAAATCGTAAATTATTCATTCTTAAATCATCTGTTATTATTAGCCCTTTAAATTTAAATTTGTTAATTAAGTAATTTTGAATAATTTTTTCATTTATCGTAGCAGGCCGGCAGCCATAATTTTTTAAGACTAAATGGCCCACCATAATACTGTCCGCTCCCATTTTAATAGCTTCTTCAAAAACTTTCATATCTGTTGATTCTAAGCTTTTAATATCTTTAATCTTGGGAATTACAAAATGACTATCTTTAGAAGTAGCACCATGGCCAGGAAAATGTTTAATAACCGAAACTATATTTTCTTCTTGCATTGTTTTCATAAATGGTAATCCATATTGCAAAATTTCATCAATATTATTACCATAACTTCTATTACCAATTGCTTTATTTTTTTCGTCTCTATTAATATCTAAAACAGGGGCAAAATTCATATTAACTCCCACTTCTTTTAAAAGATAAGTTGTAATATCGTTAATGGCATTGATAACTTTGGAATTTTGAGTCTTTGCCTGTGCTAAAGCACTTTTGATAGGAATTATATCTTTAGGAAGTCTGTTTACTCTACCATTTTCTTGATCTATTGCAATAAATAGAGGGATTTTATTTCCTTCATTGCTTGTTTTCAATTTATTAATTACTTCCACCATATTGGAAAGAGAAGTATAATTTTTCTTATATAGAACAACACCGCCTATTTTATATGTTTTAATTATGTCTATTATCTCTTCATTGATTTCGTAGGTGTCTAAACCAAGCAAAATCATTTGGCCAAATTTCTCTTCAATAGACAAATCTTTAAAATTCATAATACATCACCAATTCATATTTAATTATATCAAATCCTTTTATTTAAGCAATAAAAAAAGGAAAAATTCATTTCCTTTAATCTCTGGCTTTAAAAACCATTGTAAAAATAAATGAGAAAACTACTACACTAACAATGGCTATTCCAGATGAACATAACATATTAGAAAATAACCCTAAAATACCAGATTCTTCATAACCAGCTAGTCCGGCCGAATATAACATATGCCCAAAGTTAGCAATTAAAACGGTGGCTCCAGCCCCAGCAAATGATACCAGTTTATCATATATTCCTAAAAAAGATAAAATAGCTCCTATGACAGTGACTCCACTAGTTATGTGCCCTGGCGTCAATTTAGTATTATCCAATATAATTTGACAAATTAAACAAACTATGCCCGCGAACAAAAAAGCTTGAATAAACATTATAAGACCTCCAAACTAACAGCATGTGCAATAGCAGGAATTGGACTCTTTTGATTTACAAAAGTTTTACTATGCAATGCTCCAGTACCAATAATTAATATTTTTTTATATTTATTAACTGTTAATATTTTATTAAAGAGTACTAATGGTAAACATGCCGGTCCGCTTCCTCCAGAATATGTTTCTTGACTTTTTAAATATAATTCACAACCAGCATCTAAATGTTTTTTAATCTTTAAATTATAAGTTTTTAAACAATATTCTTTAAAAATTGTTCCTCCTATACATCCTAAGTCACCAGTTAGAATTAAATCATAATAATCAATACTTCTTTTCATATCGGTTAAATGCTCATATAACGTTCTAGCAGCGGCTGGAGCCATAACTGCTCCCAAATTATTAGCATCTTTGATTCCCATTTCGGTAACTTTACCAATGGTAGCAGATTCTATTTTCAACTTACCTTTATCTTTAGCCATTAAAATGCTTATGCCCGCCGTAGAGGTAAATGTAGAAGTGTGAGGCTTAGGAGAGCCATATTCTATTGGATAACGAAATTGTCTTTCGGCACTTAAGTTATGGCTGCTTGTAACTCCTAAAACTTTTTTGATGCTTCGATCATTTAAAGCTAAACCAGATACAATTAATGATTCTGGAAACGTTGCACAAGCACTATATATTCCCAAAAGAGAAACAGGAATATCTATACAAGCATAACTCGTAGCTGAAATTTGATCCAATAAATCCCCACCAATTAATAAATCAATATCTTTTGCTAACATATTATTTTTAGCTAATAGTTGTTGCATTACTACTCTTTGCATTTTAGCTTCTGCTTTTTCAAAAGTTTTTTCTCCGTAATAGTAATCGTTCATTGTTAAATCAAACTTTTTTAATTTGCTGTTACTTTCTAAAGGTCCCGATAATGTGAACCAATCTTCCAAATAAACATTATTAAATTTTAAACTAGCCATATAATGCCACCTTTATTAATATTAAAAAGAAAGCACTAACAATACCAAAAAGAATAACTGAACCAGCTAATTTAAAGACATTAGCTCCAATTCCGGTAACAAGGCCATCCTTTTTATAGTCTAAAGCCGCACTTTGAACACTATGGGCAAATCCTGTTGTAGGAATAATTAAACCACATTTTGCTTTGGTTACCCAATTGTCAAATTTGCCAATTGCAGTCATAAAAGATGCAAATAGGATTAAAATAAATGCTAACCATGCATAAGAATCAACGCGGGAAAGACCAAACGACTTCATCAAAAATAGTATTATCGCTTCTCCTATAAAACCTATGCTACCTCCAATTAAAAAGGCTACAATTGCATTTCGAAGTTTAGGTTCTTTAGGAGATAATTCTTTGACTAATTCTTGATATTCTTTCTTATTCATTAATTTTCACCATTTTTATTATGATGAAATTTTCCTTGATTTATACTTATAAAGTTAAATACTCTCTCATTTTAGCCATTCCCTTTTTCTCATAACGGGAAACCATAACTTGCGTCATATTAAGTTTTTTGGCCACCTCTTGCTGAGTTAAATCTTCAAAAAAACGAGATCTTATAATAGCTTTTTCATTATCATTCAAGACTGCAAAACTATCATCTACCAATATTTTAGTGTCTAAATCTTCCTGTTTAGCACTAATACATTCATATGCATTTCTAGCTTCTTCATTATCGGCATCTAAGGACATAATGGCACTAGCACTCATACAAGCCATGTCAATATCACATTTATTGAGCCCTAAATAATTAGCTAATTCTTCATTACTAGGAACCTTTGCATATCTTTGGGCTAAAGTATATCTTGCAGCTTCTATTTTTTTATATAAGCTTAAAATGTCTTTACTAATTTTGATGTCTCTATTAGTAGCTAGTAAATACATTTCTCCAAAAATATAATCATTAGCATAAGTAGAAAATTTAGTTTTACTATTTGTTTTATATTTTTTTAATGCTTTCAGTAATCCTACTACCCCAGCTTGAAATAAATCATTTTTATCAATTCCATAAAAATGACTAGCTAACTTCCATATTAATTTTTCATTATCTTTTAATATTTTTTCATAGTTCACCTTTTACACCTCAATCATTTTTAAGGCAGTCTTTTCAGATAATACTTTCTTAATATGCAATCTCTTAATTTTTAAAGCAACCTCCTTGCTAACTTCACATAAGTATAATTTTCCTTTGTTTTTTCTTATTGTGCATTTAGTATTTAAAATAGCATCAATCCCAGACTCATCAATATTTTGAAGTTTAGCCAAATTATAAATAACATATTTTATTTGATGCTTTTTTAAAACTGGTACTAAATAGTTATTTATCTTATAACTAACTTTTCTATTTAAGAATCCATCTAGGCGTATAAAAAGTATCCCCTTTTCATATTCTAAATCCATTTTTAACATACATTCACCTGCTATTTTAATATAGTACAATAAAATTTGATTTTAAACAGCTTCGACAAATGTTGTCAAAATTTTATAAAATTTGTAATCATTTTAAAAGTTTATAATTTATTTCAAAAACAAAAACAAATCTGAAAATAAAGATTTGTTTTTGTTTTTACGTTTAGTAATAAATTTATTTTTTTTTAATAATGTTTTGAATCTTAGTTTGAGCTTCTTTAACTATTTCTTCATTTGGAAGCATGACATATAATTTCATATTACGATAAGAATAAGTATATTCTGAACTATCCGTACCAGAGAGAGTCATATTTTCGATTTTCCAATCTCGTGGTTTTTGAATTTCTTTTCTAATAAATCCTGTCATAGTACTTTGATTCATATTTGTGACAAAAGCTCCATCTAAAGATTTTAGCAATTTATTATATGAGGTAATAATATTAGGACTCATAGCTTTTTTCATAATAGCTTCTAATACTTTAATTTGATTTTTACCTCTACCTAAATCGCCACCAGCAACATTATGCCTTTCTCTAACAAAAGTTAACGCATCTTTACCATTTAATGTAAGATTTCCTTTTCTAAATGTTTGACCTTCATCAGTTGTAAAAGTTTGATCATTATATACAGTTACTCCATCTAATATATCAATAACTTTAATTACTGAAGTAAAATTAACCTTTACATAATAATTAATATTTGTTTTTAATAATTTTTCCATAGCATAAATACTTGAATCAATACCATAAATTCCGGCATGTGTTAATTTATCTTTATACGAATCATTATTAATATAAACATAATAATCACGAGGAACCCAAGTAATAAAAACTTTTTCAGTTTTAGGATTTACCGTTAATAAAATATTAACATCACTTCTAGACGTAGAATTTATATTTCCATATGTATCTATTCCACTTATATAAACGTTAAATGGTTCATTATTAATATTAACCGCATCTTGCAAAGCTTTAATACTATTTTTTATTTCTATTTTATCGATTGTTTTTAATGATTCAAAATAAATAGGATTGTTTTCACTTAAAAGTTCTAGTTCGCTTTTCTCCAAAATGATGGCATCCGTTTTATTTTCTAACAAACTACTAATCAAACTATCTATATCTTCATAATTTTCATATGTAACTTTAATTTTTTTATTTATTTTCTCTTGCGCACTTGCTAAAGAATCTTCTTTTGTTGTTTCACTTATGCCTATCGTCTTTTTATTTAAATCTTTTAAAGTAGAATAATTACTTTCTTTTAAAACTACTATATTATAAGTATTTAAAGCATAATTACCATTGGTTATAGTCCAAAAAAATCCAATAGTATTATAGAAATAATATCCTCCAAATAAACAACAACTGATTAAAATAATACTAAAGAAATAACCAATTAGACGAACACCTTTTTTCTTACTAAAATTACATTTGCATAATCCAAAGGCTATTAATATAAATATTAAAAATACTATTATTGTATAATAAAAGGGAATAAGATTTAAATAAAATATCGTTCCAAACAAAATTAAAATTGATAAGCCTAAAATAATAGTTAAAATCTTGCTAATTATTCTCTTTTTCTTCTTTCCTTTTTGTTTTTCTTTCATGAAAAATCACCTTTAGATTAATTATATCATTTCTATTGGTTTTTTTCCGTTTTTTAAGTTAAAGATTACAAAATTAACACATATTTGACTGGAATTAATTGACTTTTGCATCAAAATTACAAAAAAATCTCATTTTAATAACGAGATTTTTAACGTATTCAATTGTTTTTAGATTTTCTAAATATTTTAAAAGCCAAACAGCTTAAAATAATTATTAAAACTATTGTTAAAGGAATTACTAAATTTATTGATTTATGATTATTTTTATAGATATCTTCATTTATCTTTTGACATTCTTCTATACTTAATTTTGTATTCAATATATTACAATAATTTCCTCTAGTTGAATAAGCTTTAATCGCTTCTTCAATATCTATTTTGGTTTTATCATTAAATCCAGTAAAATAATTAGTTCCTATAATAAATAAAGGAAATTTATTATTAGAAATATTTAATTGTTTTATTACTTCTTTATACTTATCTTGATTTTCGGAAACATTTATAACAGAATAATTTAAAGTAGAATATTTCGTATAAATTTCCTTTAGCCAAGTTTCTTCTTTGTTACATTGATCACATTTATTAGTAAATAAGTAAACTTCAATATTTGGTAAAGAAGAATTACTACCTATGGTTGCATAAGTAACCATAGGTAGTGTTAAGAAAACTATCAGTATCAAATAAAACTTTTTCATGATATTATGGTAATACTTTTTCTTCATTTAATATAGTAGCATTTTTATTATAAGGATTGGTCATTCCTTGATCAGTACCATCTTGGAAATAATGAATTTCTAAATTATTGAACTTTTCGGCTTTGGTAAATGTCATAGAAGTTGCATCATTTAAATCCTCTGTTACATTTATTTTAACTCTTACCTTTTGTAAATCGCTTCCATATAATGATGGAATACCTAAATAGAAATTAATCGGTTTGGTTCCAGCTGGAGTTTTGACAATTTCTAAGGCATAAGCATCATTATTTTTAAATATAAAGTGAGATTGTTTAATGCTTATATCAATAGCATGAGTTTCATTATCTAAGGTATCTAATTTAATATATGATGTCATCTTACTTCCACCATTAAAAGTATTACCTAATAATTCTGTTTTAAAACCAGATTCGTCTTTACCAATACTTTTATTAAATTCTACAAAAGATTTTAAACTATTATTATCTGTAAAGTTGGTGAAATAAATAGTGGTTTTTGGCGATTCTACATCATAATAAATGGCAGTTTTAAATTGACCTGTAGATGGCGCTTTTATATCGGTTTGATATAAATAAAAACCTTTTTGATTAACAGTTATAATATTATCATTAGCATTAACATTATCATCATTACCTTCAATAGTTAATTGAGTAATATTTACATTTTCAGCATTAATTATAATTTTACCTTTTATTACGCTTGTTTTATCAAAATTGGCCCCTGATAAAGTACCGCCAATAGAAAGTGAACGATCAATCTCTAATGGCTCTTCTCCTAAATCATATGTTGTATTGCTCTTTAAAATTATTTTCCTATATTCCGGATTTGCTACTTTTGTTCGTAAATCTTCGCCATCAACTGCTTCAACTACCCCTTCTTGTAGTCCTTTATATTTTAATTTGACAATATATTCTGAATCATTAGTTGGTACAGGTAAAGTTGATAAATTAGTTATTTCGGCACATTTTGCTTCTCCTAAATCAGCTTCACATACATTGTTCACATCATAACTATATCCATTTTTTGTGTACTTAGTAAGATACTGAATATTATTCTCTTCGCTATCTATATCATAAGGTAACATAGTTTTAGAATATGTTTCCCAATTACTAGAAATAGTATCTTTAGGAACATAACGATAGAAGTCATACTTTACTCTAGTTATGTTAAAATCACCTTTAAAATCTAATAATATCCATTTAGTTTCATTATCAGCATTTATATAATAATGTTTATAATTATAATCCTCTTTAGCTTTCTTTTGATCACCATATTGGGCTTGTTCAGAATTTCCGGAAGCCTTTAATGTTTCATATGTTACTACTTCTTCATAAATTTTCGCAGTAGCGGAATTATACTTAGCTCTATTTAATGTGACATTACTCTCTCCTAATGCTCTAATGGCTGGTTGGTCATAAGACTCATCAGGGAATAATAAATTAGAGGTCTCAACCGTAGCACTGCTATTAACTTCAAGGGCGGAAGTAACATTATCACTACCCACTTTTGTATTATTAACTGTTACATTATTTACTGCTAAATTTCCATTATTTACCAATATTCCGATATGAGCAGCTTTTTGCCCATCGATAATTAATTTATTTAATGTAGCATTACTACTTGTCTTAATTACATATTCTTCATTACTTGATTTTATCGTATTGTTATTTCCTTCAATAACAACATCGTCATCATTTATTTCTAAGCTTTCTGCCCCTAAATCAATTTCTCCAGCAATATATATCTTTTTAATGCCAGCAGTTAAAGCTTTAATAAGTTCTTCTTTAGAATCAACTACTCTAAAATCAGCATCGATATTAAAGGTATAACTACTCTTATCAGCATCTTGCAAGAATATACTATCAGACTCATTAACAGTAAAATTAATAGTTATTTTTCCATCAATATTATTAAATAAATCATCATAGGTATTGCTGTCAGGCTTAATCAATTTTGTTAACTCTTCGTTTATTTTATTTTCGTCATTTACTTCAGTTGAATTAATTGTAATAGATTTAGCTTTTAAATCCGTTAAGATATATTTTAATTTTTCGGCTAATTGTGTATCACTAAATTCATTTACATTTAATTTTTGACTCTTAATATTAAAAGTATATTCATGTTCTTGACCAGTTAGGGTTATATCTTTATTGATATATTTGGTAACATAATCATTAATATAATTTTGTAATTTTAATTCATAATATGGCATGACTGTTATATCTTCTTTAACCACATAGTCATTTAAATCAAGATCACTTTTATCTTTTTGATTTTTCCATTTTATAAATTCTAAATATTCATTAGGGTTTTCCAAATTTTCAACGCTAATATGCTCATTAGCATAGGCTTCAATAGTATCTTTTACATTATCAGCAAAATTTATAGTATATAAATTAATACGATTTACTTTTGAATAATCTATTTTTATAGTATAGGTTTCAGCATTATATAAAACCCCATTGCCATCTAAATCTACGGTTACTGTAAATTCTTTATTGTCCTCAGTTGGTAATTCATATAGAAAAATTTTCTTGTAATTAAATGGCACAGCATCAGGGAATTCTTTTTCTTCAATGATTGATCCAGAATCTTCAGCTGTATTTAAAATAATTGTTGGATTTTGACCGTCATATTTTCTAACATTAACTTGGAAAGCAATATAGAATTTTTTCTCTCCATTTATTTTTTGCTCTTTGACATCTCCCTTTAAATTTAAAATGTTACCATTATTTTCAAAAGATAATTTTTTACTATCTTGTAAAGCCTTATTCCATGTTGAATCAAAAGATAAATCATTTAAATTGGTATTAAAGGTTGCACTACTTTGACTTTGAAATTCTAAATTCTTATATGTTAATTCGATTTCTTTTTTAATATAATTGCCATTTTCGCCATCTCTATCAACTTCAATAATAAACTTTTCGTCTAATCTTTGACTTTGGGAAACAGGTAATAATAAAGTTGTGTCTTTTGTTTCTATACCATTAACTTTAATGGTAGTACCATCATCTTTACCATCTATGTTTAATTTAACCGGTACATAATAATTGGTTAATTTTCCTTCCTCAGAACCTAATGAAGTATTTATTACGCCCTTTGTTAATTGCACTATACCAGATAAAGAGTTATCTTTTAAAGTTATTGTTGATGAATCTCCTTTATAATTGTAACTTTCTTGAACGCCATCATTAGAAATTTCCATCGTAAAATACGTTCTTTGTTTAAAATTAACTCCATTATAATCGACTTTATAAGTAACAGGTTCATATTCATGCCCTGCACCATCTAAATCAACTGTTATTTCAAATTCTTTTGGATCACCATTATTATTTAAAGCCATTAATAATAATAAAGTTTTATCTTCACTATCTATTAAAATATCTTTTTTATTGTTAGTTGCTGTACAACTTTTACATGGTACAGTAATAATAGTTTTATTAACAATAAAATTAGGATCAGTAATATTCAATAAAACATAATAGCCTTTAGGATCAGATTCACCAAAATGTTTATTTGGGCCACTTTGATAAATTACATCATCGCTTAAAGTAAAGGTTTTATTGTTATCAAATGTCAACTTATAAGTATCTTCAGCTGATCTTTTATAATTTAATTTATTTTCAATAAGACTAGCATTTTCCGTACTAATATCTACATTCATAGACAAATTACTATCTTTTTGAAACTTTAATTCTTCATCCCACACGATATAATATTTTGTTATTCCATATTCGTTCTCATAACCATCTTTATCGCCATCGATATCTAATGTTATAGTTATTTTCTTGGTAGAACTTTGCGAATTAACTGGCCAAATAATGGCTGTACCTTTATCTGATGAAATTACAAAATCAGCACTATTAAAAACTTTTTTATAGCCATTTTCTTCTTCAATAGTTAAAGTACTATTGCTATTTAGTTCCGGAATATTTAAAGCAAAAGCCATATAATAGCTCGTTTTATTACTTTCTAATCCCGTAATAGTATCATCTTTTTTTAAAAGTAATCCTTTTACTTCATAAGTGTTATTACCTATATTAGTAAAAGTTAATTCTTCATTAAAATTATTATTTTCAAAATCTGATTGTAATAATTTATTCTTAAAATCAGCAGCTATATTAGGACTTATACTACTAACTATACTTTCTTCAGCTATATAATTATAATCAATCATTTTTATATCTAAAGGATGCTCTGGAGATATTGTAAGAGTATCAGAGCCAACCAAATTTTTCTTTATTCCCCAAGATGTAGTATTTTCAATTGTATATATATTCATTTTATTTTTAATTTGTTCTTTATTAAGTGGGCCATCAATATTAATACTAGTTGCTCCAGCCATTATATCTTGAGTACTTAATTTACCATTTTCATTAGTAAAAACATGTTTACCAATAATATACGCACTATAAGCATCAGGTTCTATATTTTCAATAATTTTACCTAATTCTTCAATGCTGGTTATTTTTTTAGCACTAGTTGGCATAACCATTAAAGTCAAAATTAAAAATGTAAATATTACTAATTTTGCTTTTTTCATTTTTATCCTCCTTAATTACCATATGAAACGCTAGCTGAGAATGTTTTATCTATACCATCAACATTAATTACTATTTTTGCTTCTTTAATTTTTTCATCTATTAATGGGGCTAAAACACCACCCGATTTATTTGGCTTCCAACGTTTAAATTCATTATTATAAGTTAAAGAAACGAATTGCTCATTAGCTGGAAGATTATCATTATTTTTCCTAATTGTCATTATATAAGAAACTAATTGACCGCTTTCATCGTATTCTCTTTGAAAATAAATGCTATAATTTACTGGCTTTTCTGTAACTGTAACTGTTATAGTGGATGTTTTATTTCCATCTTTAGTACGTACAGTTATTTGCGCTGTTCCAACTTTCAATGCAACTATATTACCATTGTTATCAACAGAAACAATATCATTATTACTACTTTCCCAATCTACCATTTGATTAGTTGCATTAGCTGGATTTATTGTATATGTTAACTTTTTACTATTTCCTTCTTGAATAGAAATATTGCCTTCATTTATTTTAATACTTTCCACTGCGACATTTGTCGGTGCCTCTGGTTGAGGTTGACTTGGTTCTGAATCTGTTGTTGGAGTATCAGGCTTTGGGGTTGAATTTTGATTATTAGTTGCCGCTACAATAGTAATTTTTTTGGTATTACTTTTACCATTATCACTAGTAGCTGTAATAGTAACTGTGCCTGGAGCAATTCCCTTAACTACCCCATTTTTATCAATAGTAGCAATTTTAGTATTGCTGCTTTTCCATGTAATATTTTTATTAGTTGCATCATCAGGCGTAATACTAACAGTTAATTTAATGGTATTACCAACAATTACTTGATTTTTACCACTAATGCTAATATTTTCTACTTCTACAACTTTATTGGATACTACCACTTCACAAGAAATGCTATTTTTACCATCTTTAGTTTTAATGGTTATAGTAACTGTTCCTTCTTTTAAAGCTGTAATTTTACCATTTTCGTCAACTTTTACAATTGAATCATCACTAGAACTAAAAATTAAATCTTCTTCTTGGATATTGGTATTTAAAATATTTACCTTTAAAGAATGCTCTTCATTTGGTTTTAAAGTAATGGAATTAGTTTCTAATACCAAACCATTGGTGGTTTCTTCCCAGTTAGCAATCAAAGTCATATCTTTGGTAACTGGTTTCGTAAAATCATAAATTTCATTTTCATATTCCCAACCTAAAAAAATATAATTTTCTTTTACTGGATCATTTGGTTTAGGAATGTTATCTCCCTTTTTTACTTTTACACTTGCAACAAAACTACCACCTTTACTATCAAATGTAATTTCATAGGTTGGTTTTCTTAATAAAAAATAAATTAACCCACCTAAAATAATTAGACTTATTAATATAATAATAATAGTTTTTTTATAATTCTTATCCTTGCTATTTATCATTATCTTTTTCCTCTCTATTATAAATTAATTATAACATGTAAAATTTTATTATTCTACATAATTCGACAAATTAAATTAAAAAACTGTTAACCATTTTTATTTGGCAACAGTATCATAAATTGATAATAATTTTTTAATTTTTAATTATTTTCTTACCACTTAAGGCAATTTCGATATTTCTTTTAAAATAATCCCACAAATTAGCTTTTAAAACATTATCTTTAACAGTTATACCGATTGTAGTAATGATATTTCCTTCATTATCTAAAATTTCGGCATCGCCAACTTTATCTCCTATTTTTACCGGAGCTAATATTTTATCAATGGAAATATTGATAGTATATTTTTTACTTTTATCATTAATATTTAATAATTCAGTGGCATTGTCCATAAGAACAATTTTTACACTATCTTTTTTGCCTTTTTCTACTCTTACTTCATCAATTACTTTGGATTTTTCAAAAATGGTCGACAATTTATAGGTATTAAAACCATAATTTAGCATTTTGACTGTATCACTAGTTCTATTGTCTGGAGAATCAACTCCCATAACTACTCCTACTAAACGCATATTATTCTTTTTAGCAGTTGATGTTAAACAATACCCTGCTGTACTTGTAAATCCGGTCTTTAAACCATCCACATCAGCATAAAATCTAACTAATTTGTTGGTATTAACTAACCAAGTATTAGATCCATCAGGACGTTGAAGATAATCTTCATAGATACTGGTATATTCTAAAATTTCAGGATAATTCTCTACTAAATATGTACCCATTAAAGCCATATCACGAGCACTACTATAATGACCTTCCGCATCCAAACCATGAGGATTAACAAAATTAGTATGTGTACAACCAATTTCTTTACATTTATTATTCATCATTGTAACAAAATTTTCCGTTGTGCCACCCACTTTTTCACTCATTGCTACTACCGCATCATTCGCACTAGCAATAGCAATTGACTTTAATAATTCTTTTACTTTATATGTTTCACCCGTATTTAAATAGACTTGACTTCCACCCATACTACTTGCATTTTCACTAATTATTACGTTATCTTCTAAAGTTAAATTACCATTTTTCACAGCATCCATTATTAAAATCATACTCATTATTTTAGTCATACTGGCTGGAGCTCTTTCAACATCGGCTTCTTTTTCATATAAAACTTTCCCTGTAGTAGTTTCTATTAATATAGCACTTTCACTATATTCTACTACCTCGGCCGCTTTAACATTTAAAATTAATAAAAAGAAAAAACTAAATAACACTATTAACCTTTTCAATTTAACACCTCTTATTAATTCTTATGCTAAATATCTAATAATATTATTTAGTTTTAACATTATATATTAGACAATTTTTCTTTAATAAAATCATCTAATAATTCTGAATTTTTAGTAACCCATTTATAATCACAATGTTCATCACTTAATTTAACATTAACTAATTTTTTATTAACATTTATAATAAAATCAATTTCTAAATTATGAATTAATTTCCCCTTTTCCTTTTTAACTTCATCATAATAATGAGTTATTATGGGGTCAAATTCTGAAATAAAACCTATTTCTTCAGATAGCTCTCTTTTTAACCCCTCTTTTAATGTTTCCCCATTTTCTAAATGGCCTCCCGGAAATTCCCAAGCTCCTGGATATAATTCATCATTTTCGTTTCTTCTTACTACTAAGAACTGATTTCCATCTTTTAAAATTCCAGTTAATACTATTTCTGTTTTCATAAATAAGCACCTCCAATTATTTTAATTATATTATTATTATATTTTTTTAATGTTGGTATACATTCTCGAATGGTATCCATTTTTATTATAAAAATTAATAGCATTTTCATTATAGGCAAAAACATCCACCATAATATATTCACACCCTAAAGATTTAAAATATTCTTCCATTGCATTCATTAATAATTGTCCTACTCCTTTGCCCCTTAAATTTTTTGATACTACCAATTCGGTTATCACTCCTCTTTTAGGACATTTATAATCTAAATAATCATATTCATCATAGGGGAATATACAACCCATTATTAATCCAACAGCTTTACCATTATCTATTGCTATAAAACATTTTCCGTTATTATTTTTTACTTCTTCTAAATCTAATATTGCCATTTTATCCCGATATTCCGGATGAACCTGATCTAATTCATCCTGATCAATAGACACAATATATTCTTCTAGTTCTACTAACAAATCTTTTACATCTTCTAAATATTTTTCCTCATATTCTATTATTTTCATTATTAAAATATCCCTCACAATTTAATTCATATTTGGAAAATATTAATTTTCCTTCGTAAAATGTATATGGCGAATCTTTTTCTTCTTCCCCAATTTTATTAAACCCTAATTTAATAAATATTTTACAAGATGCTATATTATCTTTTACAGCACTTGAACTTATTTTAGATATTTTTACTTTTTGAAACATGTAATCTACCATTGCTTTTGCTGCTTCCGTAGCATAACCATTTCCTTGATAATTAGGATCAATATACCAACCAACATCACGAGTTGTAACATCTTCCCCGTTTTCTTGGGCAGTTACTTGACCTATTACTTCTTCATAACCGCTATTAGTATATTTAGGTTTTAAGAAAACACTCCAACCAAAAACATCATTATTATTGGCTTTTTCTACTTTAGATTGATAAAATTTCTTTTGATTTTTCCAAGTCCAGTGTTCTTTATTATTAGCATGCTTTTTAGCCCCAACTAAATACCATTTATTTACTTCCGGCATCATTAATATTTCCCATAATCTTTTTTGCTCTTTCATTGTTGATTCTTTTAAAATTAACCTTTCCGTTTCTATTTTTTGACTTCCTAAAAAATTCATAATATCAATCCTCCTTATTTAAAATTTTTTGACAACTTCAAATATTTCAAATATCACTTTGGTATCTTCCTTAAATTTAGCATAAATTTGCTTAAAATATTTTCTATGTGCTTTTTTCCAATCATCTAAAGAAGAATTTTCTCCTTCTAATTTTGCTATATTCCAAGTAATATTCTTAAACTCTTCTACAATAACTTTTTTAGTTTTTACGATGCATATACTATTATCGTAAGAATCAGTTAATACTGATATATCATTTATTTGCGGCATACTATCAATATCATATAATGAGGTTGTCGCTGTCTTTTTACCTTCTAGAACTAATCTTACTAATTTTTCATTATCAGTTCCAAAAGACCACCTATTTAATTTATTTATCAAAACGGTAATAATCTCTTTATTACCTAAAGTATCTCATCCCTCATATTCTAAAATTTCTCTAAAACCACATTTTTGGTAACATTTAATGGCTCTAATATTTCTTTTAAAAGGTCTTAATATTATTAAATCGGCATTATATTTTTTATATATAAGCTTATTAATAAAATTAACAACTTTTGGACCAATTCCTTTATTTAAATATTCTTTTTCCCCAATAAACAAATCATATTCATAAATATTCCTATATTTATCTAATTCTGCCAATGTTATATCATTTTCAAATTTATATATTTGAACTAAGCCAATATCTTTTTGATTTAACTTAATTATATACAAATCTTGAATTTTCTTTTGCAGTTTATTTTGATATTTTTTAACTATTTCATCATAGGAAAGAATTCTTTGTTCAAACCATTCATAAACAAATTTATTTTGACACCAAGAATATAATTTTAAATAATCTTTTTCGGTAGCATGTAACTTTCGCAAAGTTATATTTATGTTACTTATGTAGCCATTATCTTTATCATATTCTGTTAATTTAGGTATTATATTTTTCATTATATTTTCCTCACCTTTACTAAAATTTTTTCACAAAAAAATTCTGCTTAATGCAGAATTAATAGTTAATGAAAAATACCTAAATATCTAAAATATTAGGAGGTGTGATTAATTCTGCATTATTTATAATTTTTAAATTTTTCATCTTAATCACTCTCCTTTCTTAAATTTACATTTTCAATATAACATAATTATATTATTTTGTAAATTTAATATTTTATTTATTGGGATAAGGAATAATTTTGTCTCCATCTACTAAATATGCTTCTTGAGCTAATTTAAACATAGGAACATCACTTAGGGAATCAGAATAGGCTTTTACTACTTTTTGGCCATTATATATTTTTTTAAACCTAATTATTTTTTCTTCCCCTTTACAATTTTTTCCTATAATATGGCCTTTCTTAAGATCATATTTAGTAGCAATAATATTTTTTATTCCCAAATATTTGCAAAAAGGTTCTATTATAAATTCAAAAGATGCTGATATTACAACGTCATCATCCTGTTGTTGCTCTAAATAAAATTTTTTTATTCTATCTTGATTTTTTAATATAAATTTATCAATATATTTATCAAAATGCTTAATGTATTTTACAAAGCTAAATATTTCACTTTTTATAAGACCTAAATTGCTTTTTTTAAATAATAATTTAAATGCTTCTTTTAATCCTTTTAAAATACTCCAAGTTACTAAAAAGGGATGTCTAAAAAAGGAATAAATTATAAATCTTTTGGAAGAATCTCCTTTAAAAATAGTATTATCAAAATCGTAAATATTCATTTTATGCTCCTAAATGCCAATTCCTAATCTCTTCTAAGTCAATCCCTGCTTCTACAATATATTCTTTATGTTCTTTTAATTTCTTATACATTAAATTCTTAGTCATTCTAACTTCTTCTGTTTCTTCAACATATTTTAAAGCATCCAATACTAAATTAAAACGATCTATCTTATTTTGAACTCTCATATCAAATGGTGTGGTAATGGTTCCTTCTTCTTGATAACCATGAACATGCATATTATGATTAATTCTATTATATGTCAGTTCATGAATTAAATTAGGATATCCATGAAAGGCAAAGATAATATGTTTATCTTGCGTAAATATTTTATCAAATTCTTTATCGGTTAAACCATGCGGATGTTTATCATTACTTTGCAGACGCATTAAATCAATAACATTAATAACCCTTGTTTTAACTTTAGGACAATATTCTTTTAAAATTTGGGCAGCCGCGACTATTTCTAGAGTTGGCGTATCGCCACAACAGGCTAAAATAATATCAGGATTATTAGGCTTATTAGAGGCCCACTCCCATACTCCTAAGCCATTTTTGCAATGAGTTTTCGCCTCACTCATAGTAAGCCATTGTAAACTTGGATGCTTAGAGGCTACTATCACATTTATATAATTTTTAGTTTGAATAACATGATCAAAAGTAGAAAGCAAAGTATTGACATCAATGGGAAAATACATTCTAACAATATCAGCTTTTTTAGTTGCTAAATGATTCAAAAAACCAGGATCTTGGTGAGTATAACCATTATGATCTTGTTGCCATATGTGACTAGTTAAAATATAATTTAAAGAAGAAATTGGAGCCCGCCATGGAATTTCTTTAGCAACTTTTAACCATTTAGCGTGTTGACTAGCCATTGAATCAATAATTCGAATAAAAGATTCATAGCTATGGAAAAGACCATGACGACCAGTTAATAAATAGCCTTCCAACATTCCTTCGCACATATGTTCTGACAAATAACTATCGAAAATATTACCCTCAACATTTAAAAATTCGTCTGTTTCTTTAATCTCCGCCACAAACTTTCTTTTAGTAACTTCAAATACTTTATTTAATCTATTAGAAAGAGCTTCATCAGGGCCAAAAACTTTAAAATTATTTTTATTTAATTTTATTATATCTCTAATGTAGCCTCCTAAGACTCTCATATCCTCGGCTTTAGTTATTCCTCTTACAACTTCTATTTTATAATTATTAAAATCAGGCACTTTGATATTTTTTAAAAGAAGACCACCATTAGCATTAATATTAGCACTCATTCTCCTCTCACCCTTAGGGCAAAAAGCTAATATTTCTTGATTTATTCTTCCTTTATTATCAACTAATTCTTCAACATGATAACTCTTTAACCATTTACTTAATATTTGTAAATCATCAGCGACTTTATTAAAAGCTACGGGAATTTGATGAGATCTAAATGAGCCTTCAATTTCCAATTTATTTAAAATTTTAGGACATGTCCACCCCTTGCGAGATTTTAAAATTATCATTGGATACCTTGGCCTTTGAAAATCTTTCGCTTTTTGACATTCTTTTCTAATATTTTGAATTTTTACAATAGCCTGATCCATAGCTTGCGCCATTACTTCGTGATAATTATCGCACTCTACTACATCAACTACTATTGGATCCCAACCACATCCTTGGAAAAAAGCAATTCTTTCTTCTTCTGTAATTCTAGCAAAAATAGTCGGATTAGCGATTTTATAACCGTTTAAATGTAAAATAGGTAAAACTATTCCATCCTTTTTAGGGTTGATAAATTTATTACCATGCCAAGCCGTTGCTAACGGTCCGGTTTCGGCTTCACCATCACCAATTACGCAAGCAACAATAAGATTAGGATTGTCTAAAACCGCTCCAAAGGCATGCGAAAGACTATAACCTAATTCTCCTCCTTCATTAATACTTCCCGGTACTTCTGGAGCAACATGACTAGAAGTGCCACCAGGAAAAGAAAAGGTTTTAAATAGTTTTTGCAAACCTTTTTCATCTCTTGTAATTTGAGGATATGTTTCACTATAAGTTCCTTCAACATAACTATTAGCAATCATTGCTTGACCACTATGCCCAGGACCGGCAATATACATCATATTCAAGTTATATTTATTAATGACTCTATTTAAATGAGTATAAATAAAATTTTGACCCGGAGCACTTCCCCAATGCCCTACTAATTTCTTTTTGATATCATCTTCTTGTAATTCTCGTTTTAAAAGAGGATTATCTTTTAAATAAAGCATTCCTACCGACATATAATTTACTAAACGAAAATATTTATCTAATATTTCTAATTCTTGATTTGTTAAAATCGTTTCCATATTATCACCTATCATCTATAATTATAGATTAAAAATGGTCTAAGTACAATTTAAATAATTAAAAAAGAAATATATTTGACTATATTTCTTTACTCTTATTTCTCTTTTTTAGAATAATTACAATACCTAAACTAACTATTATGATGCCAATTAAACCAATGAAGCTTATTAAGAAAATCATTTTATTATTTTGAGATTCTTTTTTAGAATCTTTAATATTTTCTTTAGCTGATAGGGTCTCATCTTCAACAATCGCTTCTTCTCTTATAACATTAATATTATATTCAGATGCTGAACCATCTTCAGCTGTTACTTTTATAGTCAGATAATTATCTCCCACTTTTAAAGTATAATTATCAAGGCCACTAATAGTGGCTTTTTCTTGATCAGCTTCTCCTTTAATAACAATTTGTTCTACATCATTAGGAACTTTAACTTCATAAGTAAACACATCTTTATTAAAATCAAAATCAACATTTTCTATAATAAGATTTTTTAAATAGCTATTAGATGATTTTTTAGTATTTGGGGTTGTATTTGAGGATGAAGAAGATGGTGTTGAAGGAACAGTATTATTTTGAGGAATATTATCTAAATAAATAAATCCGGTTAAATAACGGCCACCATAAGCTTCCCCTATTTTATAACCATAATAACCTTCACTAATTCCTGTACCATTAGCAGCCGTTATTTGGTCGTTACCATTTTCATCAGTTGTAAAATGATAAGTTCCTCCTTGAATAATATACATTCTTTCATTAGCTTCATCCACACTTATAACATAAGCAACATGACCACAACAACCACCTGAATAAACAGCAATGGAATTGGCTTTAGGAGTATTACCTACTGAATAGCCAGTCGTCCGAGCTTTTTGAAACCAATTAACTGCATTGCCCCACGCTGGTAAAGCTACTCCCATTCTTTCATAAGCTTGTTGCCAAGCTACATAGGTACAAGGAATAGTAGGAACATTATAATTATCTACCCCATTTTGAGTTTTAGGATAAGGATTAGATACTGCCCAACCACTTTGAGGAATTAATAACCATAAGCATAAAACAATTAATAATAAATATTTATTCTTTCTCACTTTTACCACCTGTCACAATTTAAATTATATTTTTGACATAATTCTTCATTTAAAGCAGTTTTTTCTGGATCATTACCAGCTCCACCAACACATACGGCATATGAACCACTTAAAATTGTATTTATTTCTTTTTGATAATTATTTTTAACCATATTTAAATTATCATAAATATTTTTATAGTAGTTAGAATCTGATGGTCTCAAATAATAATAGTCATATCCAATGTAATGATTATTATTATAATAGTTTAAATCGGCAATCCCCTTATAAGGAGTTTGAGACAATTTTTCTAATGCATTTATGGCTTTATTTTCTTTTTCAACATCAAAAACTAATTTACTAAAATTATTAGTCCATTCTTCATAAGGAATAGATTCCACTGCATTTCCATTCGGATCATCAAGGCTAAAGGTTGCTCCTGTAATTTGAGGGAAAACATCTTTTAAATTAGTAATAAACAAATAATTATAAACACAGCCACCAATAGTACTATAAATTGATACACCCACATTTTCATTTAAATTAATTTTCGCAATAGTAGATGAAGCAGACGAACTAGAACTTGTATTATTAGAAGAAGAATGGGTATTGTTGTTATTAGTAGTAGTTGTATTTTCTTCCTTTTCTTCTATCTTTTCCCACTTGGCTTTTAAAATTAAATCTTTTGTAACTTCACTTTCAAAATCATACGCACTATCATCTAATTGCCATTCTATAAAAGTATATCCATCTCTTGAAGGATTAGCTGGTTTTGTAATTTTTTCGCCCTTAACTACTTTTTGACTATCTATTCTACTTCCTCCATTAGACTCGAATAAAATTTTAAATTCCTCTTCTTCTTGGTCATCCTCAAGATTAGTGTCAACTGGTAAATTATCTATTTTATTGGCATAATTTGCTTCTTTGCCATCCATATTTATAAATAAATAGCCCATTAATATAACTAGAATATTAAAAGTTAAAATAATTAAAATTATAGCTATTTTCTTTTTTGTCTTTAATAAATTCATAAATCTTACTCCTCTTCAATTAATTATATTACTCACTATAGGTTAATCATCAACGATTTTCGTCTTAATTATAACAATAGATTTTGAAATTGTAAATCCAATTTATTAATTCACTAAAAAACCATAATTGCTTATGGTTTCCGTTTACACTTTGCGTTTTAACAAACACAATCTACATAAGTATCTGACAAGCATCTAATACAACATAGGCAACTACAATCCATTGTAAAGAATGAGTTAGTAGATTGATATGGGTATAACGAAGTGCTATCAGTATTTTCGGCAAGGACTCTAAATGTACAACAATTTCCTTCAATTTTTTCTACTCTAAACACTGTTGAACAAGTGCCACCAAGAGGTTGATCTCCACAATTAGTTGTAACATCTTTAGTTATTGGCATACTCCAAGGTGTTCCATTTCCACAACATGTATATAACATTACAGGTCGAGTATTACATACAAGGCAATTACTTCCTCCACCTAGCATTGGTCTATCACAAGTATCTAAACAATTATCTGGACAAGCATTTTCTTGCAATACTAAAATTATACTCAATATCTCATTTATACAATTTCCTGTATTTCCAGAATTTTTTGAACTATTATTCATCATTTCACCCTTTCATGTATTCTCATTATTAATTTATGTTTAATTTTTAAAATAGTGAGTATCTTTAACGGAAATTAGATTATACTTTTAAATATTATGAATTTATAGTATAATTATATTGGGTGAGAAATATTGAACACAGCTATACAATATTTAATTATTGCTATAGTTATATTAATAATTTTAGCAGTTGCTTTAAAACTAAGTAGAAAAGATTTTGCAATTAAAGAAAATAAGTTAATTGAATATCTTGGTGGAAAAGATAACATTATCAATGCTGAATGTAATCTAAGTAGATTTAAAGTTATTTTAAGAGATGTAAGTATAGTCCAAAAAGAAGCAATTCAAAAATTAGGGGCTAAAGGCATTGTTGAAATTGATAATCAATTAAAAATTATATTTGATAAAAATGCCAGACAATTAAAAAAATATATTGATGAAATAATTTAATATATTTTTTTTATTTAATAATTTGTTCTATATTTCCAAAATCTTTTATTTTTAAAAAATTATTTTCTCTAATTATAGTAAAATTACTTTCATTACTTTGATAATCACAATCTATAGTATCTTCAATAAGACCTACATAGGCATGATTTTCACAATAGTAATTAGTACTTTTAAAGAAAACTTGGTTTTCATCATAATCCAATAATTCAAGTTTACTCCCAATATAATTTGAATTATTTATGTTATTATTATCTCTTATATAATAATGATTATTAGATTTTAATATTTGATGATTACTTAAATAATCTGAAATTTCTTGATTGGATAACGAATTTAATATTAAATTTACATTTTGAATTTTTTTATAATCATCATATTTTTCTAGCGCATAATATTCAGTAGCCCCACGGTTATTTTTAACATATTCAAATTCATTTTTAGCTAATTTAATAGCATTTAAAAATAATGCATTAGCTTCTTTGATAATATTATCATAAGTATAATTATCAAAAATATATTTTACTTTACGATCAACATTTAAAGATCTATTTTTATATATATTAAATATTATAACTATTAATATCAAAACAATTAAAATTACAAATATGATTAATGTTTTAAAATCTTTCTTATTCATACTATCACTATAAAAATAATAACAAATTAATTTATATCCTTCAATTAAATTTTATTAATATCTAAAATATCTATTATTTTTATTAATTCACCATCAAAAGTTATTAAATTAGTACTAGTTTTCCCTACAATAGTTTTTTCTATAGTCTTATCTTTTAATGCTATTCTTACTTTACTCTTATAGACATGATTAGGAGAGGCAAAGATATTATTAATCTTTCTTATTATTGTAACACTATCTTGCTTTTTATCACTACTACGATCATTTCCATAATAAAAATCTTGCGTATTATTAATTTTTTCATCTATTTTATTAGCATATACTTTAGGTAAATCTTTCATTTTATTCACTCCATACTATATTTTATGATAAATAACTAGTATTTGAACCATAATAGTAATATGAAAAAGACAATTTCTAAACAATTAATATTTTATGTTCCTCTTCTTATTTTAAATATAATAAGTCTTTTTAATATGATAAATGCCAAATTAATTAGTCCAGTTTATACCAATGCCTTCATTAAACAATTAATTTGGTTCATTATAGGTTATTTATTAATATTTATTATTCCTAAATTAAAATTACGAAAAATTTTCAAATATTCTAAATATTTATATTTATTTTCTTGTTTTCTATTGCTCTTAGTTCTTTGGATAGGCAAAGACTTGAACGGAGCCAAATGTTGGTTTAGTATTTTTGGTTTTTCTTTCCAGCCTAGTGAGTTAGCTAAATTAGCTTTAGGTTTATATCTTACAGATATAATTTCTCGTCAAAAAATTAAATCTTGCCAAGATCAAATATATATTTTAATTAAAATCATAATTATAACTTTAATTCCTTCAATATTAGTATTTTTAGAACCTGATACTGGGGCTATAATTAATTTTTTAATAATATTATTTATTGCTATTCTTTATTTAAAATTAAATAAATGGTGGTATATATCTTTTGGCAGTATTTTGCTATTGTTATTTATCACTTTTTTTTCTTTATATTATTTTTCTCCTGATACTTTAATTAAATTAATCGGAACTTCCTTTTTTTATCGAATGGATAGATTAGTTAATTTTGCTAGTGGAACGAGTTATCAATTAGAGAATGCTCTAATCACTATTGGGTCGGCTTCATTTTGGGGAGTAGGATTTAATAAAATTTTGCTTTATATTCCTGAAGCTCCCACCGACTTTTTCTTTGCTTTTTCGATTGGTAATTTTGGCATTTTAAGCGCTCTAATAATTCTTTTATGTCTTTTAATTATTGATAGTTATATTTTATACAATGCCAAACATTTAAAGAACAACAAATACAAAATATTTACTTATATGTATTTAGGAATCTTTTTATTTCATCAAATTTACAATATTGCCATGAATGTAGGATTACTACCAATAATGGGAATACCTTTGCCATTTCTATCTTATGGTGGAACAAGTACTTTAATAAACTTTTTATTTATGGCTATGATTCTTAACTTTATTAAAGCCAAACATTCTTTGTAACCAAAAAATAATATTGATTTTATTCAATACTATTTTATAATTTCGCTATTTTATCTTTTTTAAATTTATATTTATAAATTAAATAAATTATAATCCCTATAACACTTATGGTCCCAATTGCTATTCCTCCTGTTTGAGGAATATCTTTATTATCTGGTTTTTGATCTGCATATTTTGGTTTTTCTGTTTCAGAAGTTTTGTCATTGCCGGTGGAAGAATTTTCTTCTGGAGTTTTGTCATTTTCTGTTGATTCGCTTTCTTCATATTTTGGTTTTTCTGGTATAACCTCTTCTATATATTCTCCTCCATCTATCAAAGTAATAGTTACATCCATCTCTTCACTTATTCCGGTTTCACTTTTAAGGCCTGTTTTATAAATATAACTTATTTCTTTTGGTAATGTAGTAAAAGCAAATATTCCTGTTGTATCATCATATTCTATTCCTTCTTTATTTTCAAATACTACTTTCTTTGAATCTAAATTATTATCATAATCTTTTAATTTTAATATATATTTATCTCCTTTTTTATATGCTTTTAATTCTCTTGTTTGAGAATCAAAACTAGTATCCCATTTTTCTTTTAAATTTTTATTTGCTAAATTAAGTGATAATAAGTTATTATTAGCTACATTTAAAGATGTTAATTTTGTATTTGAAGTTACATCTATTTCACTAAAGTTATTATCATTTAAATCCAAAATTGTTAATTCTATATTCTTACTTACATCTAATTCATTTAAATTATTATAACTTAAACGCAAACATGTTAATTCTGTATTTTTACTTACATCTATTTCACTTAGGTTATTATTACTTAAATCCAAAGTTGTTAATTCTGGATTGTTGCTTAAATCTATTTTACTTAATTTATTGTCTCTCAAAAACAAAGTTTTTAATTCTGTATTTTTACTTACATCTACTTCACTTAGGTTATTATCACTTAAATCCAAAGTTGTTAATTCTGGATTGTTGCTTAAATCTATTTTACTTAATTTATTGTCTCTCAAAAACAAAGTTTTTAATTCTGTATTTTTACTTACATCTACTTCACTTAGGTTATTATCACTTAAATCCAAAGTTGTTAATTTTGGATTGTTTCTTACATCAATAGTACCTAAATTTACATTATCTAATTGCAAGTATGTTAAAGAAGTTAATTTCTCTAATCCTTTAGTAGAAGTAATTCTTATTACACTAAACTCACCGCTACAAATTAAACTAGTAATACTTCGTAGTTCTTCATCGGTTAAGCTATCTGTGTATTCTTTATGGTTATTAGAATTTTCCTTATTATATGCATCTACTACACAATTGTAAAAAGTATCATCATCAAATGCTTCATTTGCTGGTTTAGCTTCTGCCATTATAGGTAAAATTAGCATAAACATTAATGTAAATAATTTTAACAATTTTTTTATCATTTATATACTCCCTATTCTTATTTTAAGAATAGTATAGCTAATTGGAAAATTCAAGTTAGAAATGTCATCTTTACATTTTGCTTTACTTCATATTTATAGTGTATATATTTAAAATTTAGGATATACTATTAGTAGAAAGCTTGAATTCATGCCGCCTGTTTTTTAGGTCGACGCTAATGTACTACAAGTACAAAGGCGTCTTTTATTTTGTCTACTAGTATTACTAATATCAATAATAAAATAATTAATACCAAAAACTTATTATTTGTATGACCAGTATAGCCATATCCATAATGAGCATATAACCTCATTTTATTTAGTTGTTCAATGTCATTTTATTTGTACTTCTTTCTTGAATATTATTAACTAAGCTCATATTTTAATTATTAATATTATTATCAATAAATTCACATATTTCTCTAAATAAATCAGTATTTTTATCAACCTTTATAGTATTAATATTTAATTTTTTTGCTCCATCTATATTATTAGAATTATCGTCTATAAATAATAATTCATCTGGTAATAAATTAAACTTATTTAATATATGAATATAAAAATCTTTATTTGGCTTAATCTTATGTATTTCTGCTGAAATTAGTATATCATCTAAATAATCAACACCAAAAGTTTCACCAATATAATTCCGTATAAATGATACATGATTAGTTGCTATAATCAACTTTAAATCTTTATATTTTTCTTTTAATTTTTTAAATAATGCTTCATCTTTGACATTATAAATCTTATCAATTAAGTTTTCAGTTATTCTCATTATAATAGAATCTTTATCAATAAATTTTCTGGCTTCTATTAAATAATCAGAATCGTTAATGTTATCTCCAAATAGTTTTTCTAATTTTTTCTCTTTAGGAGTTAATTTAATATCTTTTTCGTTTACTAAAACCCCGACTAAATCAAACGCTATTAATTTAATCATTTTACATCCTCCTTAATTAATATTCGCCACGATCCAAAATTTTTACAATATTTTGTAATGTTTTTAACGCTTTCTACTCTATAGAATTAATTATTTCTATTTTACCACTTATGAATCTATTTTAATATAATAAAATGTCCTCAGCTCATATTATTGTTATTATTAAATTGAGAAGATTGAACACACAATATTACAAAATCATTTTCTATTACTTCTGATGTTAACTCACTTTCTGTTAACTTTAATTCTTTAAATTTTAAGTCATTATCTTTATTAATATTATAATCATGTAATAAATGACTTTTATAACATAACACCAATTGTAAACTTTTTTCGTCCTACAATTTTTGACAAAAAAATAATATTGATTTTACTCAATATTATTTTTTTAAATTAAATATATGTCATTATTGTAAATAACGCTATTAAGATTATTAATATTGCAATCGCAAAAATCCATATATATTTAATCCATGTCTTATATTCAATTTTTAAATATGACAAACCAATTAGTAAAATTGAACTAGTTGGAATAAATAATGCCACATATCCATATAAAGTTGTAAATATTGTATGAATTACATCTAAATTACTAGCATAGGTATTCGTAAAGTATGTTGCTACTACGTAACCAGTAAAGCCAAGATCAACATGGAAAATATTAGCAAGTAAAGCATCCAATGAGATTAAATATGGATTAAATGCTTTTATATTACTAAATATTGTGTTAGTTAATGTCGGCATAAATGGGCTCATATAAGCTGCTACCATTACCAAATAAGTTCCAATAAATAGAATTAATGGTAAACTCATTTTTTTAGCCCCTTCACCATAGGCAGATATAAAATCATTTAATTTAATCTTGCTAAATAGAGCTATTATAATACTAACAATTACTAATAATAATGAACCATGGAATAAATTCCATAAACCAAAGGCTGCATTAGTAGATAAGGTACCTAATATTTTATTAAATATTGCCAAATCACCAATTTTAATTCCCATTAGCCATGCATGGAATTTATTAAATATATCGATGCCAAAGTTAGCATTCCAATCAATATATCCTAATATGATTACTATAAATAAAACTGCAAATGTTACAATTATAGGCCAACATTTAGCTTTTTTATCCATATCTTCTATTTTAAATGGATCAGCTTCTATTTCATTAACATGTTTTTCTTTTAATACTTTTTTTACATGCATTATATTTAAGAAATTAAATAAAACAAAAGCCATTACTAGAATTATTAATCGATATAATATAGCAGTTGTTACTTTTGCTGAAACATAATCATTAAACCAATACAATCCTTCACTACCATATGTAACTCCTAAAAGTCCAACTAGTACTGAACCAAATGTCGCACAAAAGGCGGTCATTTTATCCAACTTCATTTCTAAAATAATAGAAATTACAAATGGAACAAATACTAGTACCATAAAGCTTTGTGTTAATATAGAAGCTAAAGCAGTAAACATTAATGAAGATATTAAAACAAAAACTATTTCCTTTCCTTTTAATTTTTCAGCAATTGTTTTTACTAATTTTTTATATCTGTCACTTTTACTTAGTACAGCATAAAATGCTCCCAAGGCTAACAAGAAAATAATCTTATCCCCAGCAAAATTAATTCCATAATAAATTAAGTTCGGAATATCGGTTAATCCTTGTTGATTCATACCATAATCATAATATTGAGCGCCATTATAAAAGCCATATGAGAATACCCATGTTAACGCAATAGATACAAATATAAAAACTGTTATCCATTTTGCTAAATCATGTTTTTTAGATTTTAAGGCGATAAACACACCTGCAAGTACTGCCAAAGCTAATATAACAACAATTCCAATAATTTGAGCAACTGTAAAACCAAATACCGTTTTTTCTAAAAATTGTGTCATTACTTTTCTACCTCCTAAAGTGATTATAACACTATAAAAAATGAAAAAAAAGCTATTTTACAGCTTTTTAACATTTTTTTAATCTTTAGGTTTCATCGTTGGAAATAATATGACATCTCGGATTGATTCGCTTTCCGTAAATAACATACAAAGTCGATCAATACCATAGCCAATTCCTCCGGCTGGTGGCATCCCATATTCTAGAGCCTCAATAAAATCCCAATCTATATCATTAGCCTCATCATTGCCTAAATCTCTTTCTGCAAGTTGAGTCTCAAATCGTTCTAATTGTTCTATAGGGTTATTTAATTCCGAATAAGCATTTGCAAATTCTTTGCCTCCAATAAATAATTCAAAACGATCAACAAATCTTGGGTCTTCAGGATTTTTTTTTGTTAAAGGCGAAATCTCAATTGGATGTCCATATAAGAAAGTTGGTTGAATCAAAGTTTCTTCTACATATTTTTCAAAAAATAAATTGATAATATGACCTACACTTTTTTGATGCTCTAAAACCGGAATATCATGTTCTTCACAAAGTTTTAAAGCTTCAGCCAAACTTATTTCTTTTTTGAAGTCAATACCTGTTACTTCTTTTATCGCCTCAACCATGCTTACTCTTCTCCATGGCCCTTCTAAATTAATCTCATGACCACCCCAATTATAAACCATTTTACCAAAAATATTTTTAGCAATAGTTTGATACATACTTTCAGTAAGTTCCATCATTCCTTCTAAATCAGAATAAGCTAAATAAGCCTCCATTAAAGTGAATTCGGGATTATGTTTAGGATCCATTCCTTCATTTCTAAAAGTTCTTCCAATTTCATATACTGCTTCCATTCCGCCGACTAATAATCTTTTTAAAGGCAATTCTAAAGCAATACGAAGATACATATCTAAATCTTGAGTGTTATGATGAGTTACAAATGGTCTTGCGGCAGCTCCGGTTAAAAGAGTAGTTAAAATAGGTGTTTCCACTTCCACAAATCCCCGGTTATCCATAAAATTTTGAATACATCTTATTATTTTAGGCCGAATAAAAGCGATACTTTTAGATTTATCATTCATTATTAGATCAACATAACGTCTTCTATAACGTTCTTCAATATCAGTTAAACCATGAAATTTTTCTGGTAGCGGTTTTAGGGCTTTAACTAAATGCGTATATTTAGTAGCATGAACTGTAAGAGCTCCCGTATTAGTTTTGCACACCCAACCTTGAATACCAATAATATCTCCTAAATCACATGCTTTATATAATTCATACTGTTCTTCGCCAACATCATTAATGCTTATATATATTTGAATGTTACCATATTTGTCTTGGATATCCATAAAACCAGCTTTACCGCTTCTTCGTTTATTCATGATACGTCCGGCAATGACAACTTCGGTTTTAGCTTCTTCCAATTCTTCTTTTGTCTTGTTTTCAAATTGTTCTTTTATTTTTTGAGAATTACTATTAACATCAAATTTTCCCCCAAAAGGATCAATTCCTAAAGATTGTAATTCTTTTGCTTTTTCTCTTCGAACTAATTCTTGTTCATTAAATTCTCTAGCTACTGCCATCAAAATCACCTATAAAAGATTATAACATAAAAAAACAACCTTTCAAAGCAAAAGGTCAGGATAAACGCATGAGAAATTGTGCGTTTTTTGTGTTATTATATAAATAAGAGAATAAATAGGTGGTAAAAATGG
>CANRDE010000012.1 GCA_947629325.1 uncultured Bacilli bacterium | reverse complement strand
CAAAAAGAAAGATTAATAAGACTTAATGATTCTGCTAGAAATCAAATGGAAATATTAAAGAATAATAATGGAATAAAGGAATTAGAAAATATTGATAAATATTTAATTGAAACTAAATGAATATTTGTCAATTTAGAAAACATACTTGTATATTGACAAACTCAATTAACAAAATATTTCTGGAGGTAAACCAATTATGCAAATAGTAGAAGTTGGATTTAAATTAAATCATGATATTAGTTATTATAAAGAAATATTAGAAAATAATAATGCAATTAATAGATTTAATTGTAAAACACACGATATATACTGGACCAACAAGGATTTAAATGGTCTTACAGAAAACGAAATGAAAAATTCTTGTATCAGATTAAGAATTACAGAAGGCATTGGTGGAGTAGATTTTTCAGGTATATCAAGAATAAGTTATAGATTTCAAAATGTTAATAACTTTATTGTCAAAAAAGATAATCAAAAGGAATTAACTTATGAAGAAGTAAAAAACTATATTAAAGAAATTGAAGATAAAGGATATGTAAAAGTTTTTGACACTTCAAAAATAGATTATCAATATTCTATTGGAGATATGAAATCAAGGATACAATTGCAAGATATAGAAGATATAGGATTATTACTTTATTATGATAATCCAGATTATTATAAATTATCTCTTGATGAACAAAGAAAGGCATTAATAGATGAACTAAATAGTTATGGATTTGAATTTGATTATGAAACATTAGGGTTAGATAAACTTAGAACATTATATTATAAAAAAGAGTGTTATAGTAAAAATCAAAATGGATAGAAAAGTTGTCGTACTTCTTCCCTTTAGGGCACCAGTAAGCAATATGTCCGAACTTTTATAGTTCTGGGCTCAAATATAAGTATCAATTTCAATAGGGTTGGTACTTTTTTTAAAAGATAAATATTAAACGTAAGAAATTTTGCTATTAATGTCAAGTAAGTTAAATTAAGAAAAAATTAAGAAATTAATAATACTAAATTAAAGATTTTAATGGCACTTTATTATATTCTTTTTTTGTTGGAGGATATAATAATGAAATCAAGAAAAAGAAAAATTAAAACTATCTTTAAATTTTTAATTATCCTTTTATTTGTTATAATTGTTTTCAAAATTACCTTTTCATATATAAATAGTAATATAATATTTGATTCAGACAAAGGAAATATTTTAATTGATAGTTCAAAATATGACAATGATTTTGAAGTTAAAGATAATATAGCTGATAATGATATCAATAAAGTAGCAATGAACCATAATTATGATAATCTAACTATATTAGAAAGGCTAAAAAAATTGACTTCTCAAGATAATCGAGTTAATCAAATAATAAAAAATTATAATAATTATCCTGAACAATTATTGGATATGTTATCCAGAAATATTGAAATGATCGATTATGTAACGAATTTTTTAGATAACCAAGGGAAAATCTTTAGCAATGATATTGGTCAAATAAATAATGATATTCCTTTATTATTACAATGGGATAAAAGATGGGGCTATGGAAAATATGGGGAAAACTATTTGGCAATGAGTGGTTGCGGTCCTACTGCTTTAGCAATGGTTATTGCTGGTTTAACCAAAGATAGCAGTATCACACCTTATAAAATTGCGAAATTTGCGGAACAAAATGGTTATTATGTTAATGGAATTGGAACTAGTTGGGTTTTAATAACTGAAGGAGCTAAAAGTTTTGGAATAAATAGTAAGCAAATTGCTTTATCTAAACAAGTTGTATTTAACGCTTTAAAAAATGGCCATCCTATTATTTGTAGTATGAAAAAAGGCGATTTTACTAATGTTGGTCATTTTATTGTATTAGTAGGAGAAGAAGATGGTAAATTAAAAGTTAATGATCCTAATAGTAAAAATCGTAGTGAAATTTTATGGCCTTATGAAAGATTAGAGAAGCAAATTAAAAATTTATGGGAATTTTATAAGTAATGTTATAATAATATTGGAGGAAATATGAATATTCTAGTTGTTGATGATGAAAAAGAAATTGCTGATTTAATTGATATATATTTAAAAAATGAAGGATTTACTATTTATAAATACTATGATAGTAAGAATGTTTTAAAAGATTTAGAAAATTTAAAAATTGATTTAGCTATCCTTGATATAATGATGCCTGATATTGATGGGCTATCTTTATGTTCGAAAATTCGGGAAAAATATACCTTCCCAATTATATTTGTAACTGCCAAAGTGGAAAGTATAGATAAAATAAATGGTTTAACTATTGGAGCAGATGATTATATTACTAAACCTTTTATGCCACTTGAGTTAGTAGCAAGAGTAAAAGCTCAACTTCGCCGGTTTAGAACTTATAATCAAAGTAGTGCAGAAACTGATATTATAGATTTTAGAGGTATAGTTATTAATAATAAAACGCATGAGTTTTTATATAATGATAAAAAAATTAATTTAACTCCCATGGAATTTAAAATTTTATGGTATTTGTGCTTAAATCGGGGAAATGTTGTCCCTACTGATGAATTATTTAAAAATGTATGGGATGAAAAATATTATAAATTAGATAATAATACGATAATGGTCCATATAAGACATCTAAGAGAAAAAATGAATGATACAGGAAAAAATCCTAAATATATATTAACAGTATGGGGAGTTGGATATAAAATTGAAAAATAAAAATGTAATAAAAAAAATAATATTTTCTTTTCTATTAAGAATATTTATATGGACTACCGTGATTGTTATTTTACTTCTAGTTTTAATCAATTTATTTAATAATTTAGATTTTCAATGGTTATATGAATTTTCCCCCAAAATTTATTATAGTTTGCGCGGTGCTTTTTATTATGTGTCGCATTCATTGGGATGCTATGGAATTATTTTAGGAATTTGGTTATTCGGTACCAGTATTATTTTATTTCTTTATTTAAAAAAAATATTTACTTATTATATAGAAATCATTTCGAAAGAAGCTTTAAATATAACTAATAAGGATGTTAAAACTATTGAACTACCTAATGAATTAGAAAATTTACAAGCAACTTTTAATATTTTAAAATTGGATTATGATAAAATAGAATTAAACGCCAAAGATAATGAACAAAGAAAAAATGATTTAATAGTATATTTAGCTCATGATTTAAAAACCCCGCTAACATCACTAATAGGTTATTTATCATTATTAAATGAAATAAAAGATATGCCCTCAAAACAAAGAGAGAAATATTTAAAAATAGTTTTGGAAAAATCATACAGATTAGAAGATTTGATTAATGAACTTTTTGATATTACAAGATTTAATGCAGAAAAAATAGTTTTAAAAAAAGAAAAAATAGATTTAAATTTAATGATAGATCAAATTGTAGATGATTTCTATCCGATTTTAAAAGAAAATAATAAAAATGTTATTACTAATTTTCAAAGTAAAGTAATTATAAATGGCGATTCCAATCGTTTGGCAAGAGTTTTCAACAACTTACTAAAAAATGCTATTTATTATAGTTCCGATTCTAAAATAAATATTGAAATAAAAAAAGATGATAAGAAAGTTTATATTACTTTTAGTAATCAAGTAAAAAATATAGATAATAATGATTTACAAAAAATGTTTGAAAAATTTTATCGATTAGATAATTCAAGAACATCTAAAACCGGTGGTAGTGGAATAGGATTAGCTATTGCCAAAGAAATCATTGAGTTGCACAAAGGAAATATATCATCAAAAGTTGATGATGATTTGATTTTCTTTAACGTAGAACTTCCTTTAAACTAAGATTTATTAATTCTTTAACTCGAAAATTTTAGAGGCGTTTTTTGCTTTCTGTAGCCATGATATTTTAAGTCTTAACTTCATATAATATTATATATAATTCTATTTTTATCAGTTGTAATTTTTTGTCAATTATAGGTTAAAAATGGCCTAAAGTTGCAATATTATGCATTTTATGTTATAATTTATAGGTCATTAAATATTATTTAATGACACTTTAGTTAAGAGGAAATTTAATGAAATTAAATAAAGAATATAAAGAGATAACTAGGGATATTATAAATAATGAATACTTTACAGCTTTAAAAAATGATACTCATCATGGAACTAATAGATATGATCATTGTAAGCGAGTATCTTACTTAAGTTTTTTGATGACTAAATTATTAAGAGGAAAATCTGAAGATGCCGCTAAAGCTGGTTTATTACATGACTTCTTTTTTGGTAATACTGCCAATATTGAAGCCAATTCCTATTTAAATCACCCTAAAACAAGCGCAATAAATGCCAAAAAATATTTTAGTATTAATGATTTTGAAGCAGAAATAATTGAAACACATATGTATCATTATGCTTTAGTTAAAAAGGCTTTGCCCTTTATTAACCATGATGATAAAGTTATTGCCAAAGATTACAAACCTAAGAGTAAAGAAGGATATATTGTATGTATTTCCGACTTATTAGTCTCAATATTTGAACTCGGCTTTTTTAAAGTTAGATATAGTTTTTGTTTATATTTAATTTTTATAATAAATATTATTAGATATTAGATGGTTTTAGCCATCTTTTATTTTGCTTTTAACTAAGATATAATATTATTAGAAAAGAGGAAAATATGAGCAATAATAAAAATAATATGCCTTATCATGTAGGAATAATAATGGATGGCAATGGCCGATGGGCTCAAGAAAGAGGCCAAAACCGAAGTGAAGGCCATAAAAAGGGCGCTGAAACTTTAGAAAAGATAGCTCTTTATGCCAAGAAAATAGGAATAAAAATCTTATCTTTATATGCTTTTTCAACGGATAACTTTAAAAGAAGCCAAGAAGAAGTTGATTATTTAATGAATTTATTTATTAAATGTTTTGAAACTAAATTTGATTCTTTATGCAAAGAAGGTATAAAGGTGGTTTTTAGTGGGAGAGAATATCCTTTAAAAGATAATGTTTTAAAAGCAATGCATAAAATCACCGAAAAAACGCAAAATAATACTGGTTGTATATTAAATATATGCCTAAATTATGGGGGACAAGAGGAAATAGTTGATGCATCATTGAAAATAGCAAATGATATAAATAAGGGAATTATTAAAAAAGAAGATTTAAATAGGGATAATTTTTATAATTATTTATATCAAAATTTACCCCCTTTAGATTTATTAATTAGAACTGGTAAAGAGCACCGCTTAAGTAATTTCATGCTATATCAAGCATTTTATGCAGAGTTATATTTTGTAGATACTTATTTTCCTGATTTTTTAGAAAAAGATTTAGATAAAGCCATAGAGCATTTTCAAAATTGTAACAGAAAATTTGGTAATGTTGAAAATAAATAAAAAATATTTTATAATTTAAATAGGTGATAATATGAATAGAAGAACTTATGTAGAATTTGTTTCAGCAGCAGTTTTAGTGGTAATTGGTATCATAACTTTAGTATTGCCAATTTTAAATATTATAAATGTTAAATTGGTTCTTTCTGTAATAATGGCCTTATATGGAATTACTCATATAATAAAAAATTTTTCCATTTTAAATTCTAAAGATTATTCGGGGTTTAGTACTGCTTTAGCGTGTGCCGTAATTTTAGTTCTTTTATTAATTTTAGATATTAATAATTCTCCTTGGAATTTAGCCCTTCTATTATTTATTTGGGTTATATTGTTATCTTTAATTAAGTTAAAAGAAAGTGATTATTATCATGATCGAAAAAATAAATTATGGAAATTAAATATAATTAATTTAGTTTTATTCATAATAACTGGCATTTTAACGGCCATTAACTTATATTATACGAGTGATGTTCAAATACTAGTGATTGGCTTTTTCTTTCTAATAAATGGTATTTTAGATTTTATGGATCCATTAGTGGCGTATATAATAGAGAAGAAATAATTCTTCTTTTTTTATGTATTTTTAAAAAGGGGAAAACATATAGTTTAAATGTAAAAAGAAAGGAACATAATATGGAAATTTTAAAGGTATCTAGTAAATCTAATCCAAGTAAAGTAGCAGGAGCTATTGCTAATATTTATCGTGAGAAAGGCAGTGTTGAGCTCCAAACTATTGGGGCTGGATCTTTAAATCAAGCTATAAAGGCCATTGCTATATGTCGGGGTTTTGTGGCTCCCACTGGTGATAATTTAGTTGTAATACCTGCTTTTAATGATATTACCATTAATGGCGAGCAAAAAACGGCCATTAAATTAATTGTGGAAACTAAATAAAAATAAATAGTCACTAGTGACTATTTTTTAACTATTAATTTTTAACTATTAAAGATAAAAAAGGCGATATATAAACATGTAAGAGCAACAGCCCCAGCTATTAAAATAATAGTGGTAAAACCGGCTCTTGTTAAATCTTCAATACTATCATTTGTATTAAGAGGATAACTGCCATTAGGAAGGTTTGGATTTGTAAGCACTAAAGCCATATGATTACCTCGTCCTGTTTCAATTTCGTTATTATGATTATTCATTTGCTCTTGAATGGCCATACTGCCACCATTTTGAATTAACTCCGAATCATAAGATTTATAAATAGGAATGCTTAAACACCATAATTCATTATTATTAACATTTTGCCCTTCTAAAGCAGCATCATTTAATTTTAAATAAGCCGTGACATAATTAAATATAAACTTTTTCTCTTCTTCATTAATAACTGGTTTATAGAGTAACTCTAACATATAAATAATTTGAAATATTTCGGTAGGATTTAATTCAAAAAGACTAGGATTTAAAGAAGATAATTGAACATTTATTAAAGGAATTTTAAAATTATTTAAAAATAAAACATTACCTTCAATAGTAAAATATTTTAAAGAACCATATCTATTTTTAGCCATCTCTAAATATTCTTTATTATTCATTATGCTTCACCTATTATAGTTATTTTAACAAATTTGCTACTAAAACACAATTGTTTTTAAAAGAATTTTATTGTATATTTAAAAAGGGATGCATTATGAAAAAGAAATTAGATCAAAATCTTATTGTTTGGTTATCTCAAAAAAAGGGTGAAGATGCCAAAATGTTGAATTTTCGCCTTCAGGCTTATGAAAAATTTAAACAATTAGAGAATCCTAATTTTGGCCCACTATTTGAAATAGATTTCAATAATATTAATTATTATAAAAGTGATACTGATGTTGTTCAAGATAAATGGGAAAATGTTAAAGATGATATAAAAAATACTTTTAAAGATTTAGGGGTTATTGATGCCGAAGAAAAATATTTAGATGGTGTTTCTAATCAGTTTGAAAGTGAAGTAGTTTATCATAAAAATAAAACTAATAAGAATATTATTTTTATGAGCACCGATGAAGCATTAAAAAAATATCCGGAATTGTTTTATAAATATTTTAATAACTTAGTTAAATATGACGAAAATAAATATACTGCTTTAAATGGTGCTTTGTGGAGTGGAGGTTCATTTATTTACATTCCACCTCATACTCATTTAGATCGGCCATTACAAAGCTATTTTCGAATTGATAGTGAATCTTTAGGGCAATTTGAACGGACTATAATTATTGTTGATGATTATAGTTCTTTAGAATATATAGAAGGCTGTACAGCCAAAAGTTATTCTACCTCTTCCTTACATGCAGGAGTTGTAGAAATTTATGTAGGCAAAAATGCTAAATGTCGTTATTCGACTATTCAAAATTGGTCAACGGATGTTTATAATTTAGTTACTAAAAGGGCTATAGTTGATGATGATGGTTTAATGGAATGGGTTGATGGTAATATTGGTAGTAAAGTAACGATGAAATATCCTAGTTGTATTTTAAAGGGCAAAAATGCTAAAGGTAATAGTCTATCGATTGCTTATGCCAAAAAAGGCCAAGCTTTAGATGCGGGAGCCAAAATGATTCATCTTGGTCCAAATACGAAAAGTAATATTATCAGCAAAAGTATTGCAGAAGGAACTGGTATAAGTAATTACCGGGGCAAAGTAAAAATTGTTAAAAAGGCTTTAAATAGTGAAGCAAAAGTAAAATGTGACACGTTAATATTAGATTCTTTATCTAGTAGTAATACTTACCCGCAAAATATTGTGGAAAATGACTCTAGTACTATTGAACATGAAGCCACAATTTCTAAAGTAAGTGAAGAAAAGTTAAATTATTTATTGAGTAAAGGATTAACAGAGGATAAAGCTAAAGAATTGTTGATATTAGGCTTTATTGCTGATTTTAAAAAAGAATTACCAATGGAATATGCGGTGGAACTTAATAGATTATTAAAAGATTAAAAATTACTAATTGTGTAAAATTGGTAATTTTTTTTAACAAATTTATAATAATTGGTTTATTTTTAAATTTATTTGTTGTCAATTCTTTATTTTTGGAAATTAGGCCTTTTCTTTTAAATATGCTATTTTTGAAGGGAAAGGAGGTTTTATGTTGAACAATGTTATTTTAGTTGGTAGACTTACACAAAATCCTGAAATCGTTGAAATAGAAAAAAACAAAAAAGTTACCACAGTTATTTTAGCAGTTAATAGAAATTTTAAAAATGCTGATGGTTTATATGAAACTGATTTTGTCCGCTGTATCTTATGGAATAGTGTAGCTGCAACAACAACAGAATATTGTCATATTGGAGATGTTATAGGTGTAAAAGGAAGGCTGCAAACTAGTAAATATGAAGATGAAAACAAAAAAATTCATTATGTTACAGATGTAATTGCTGAAAGAGTAACTTTTTTATCAACTAATAAAAAACATGAAATAGAAGATGATAAAAATAATAAAAAGGAAGGTGAATAACCTTCTTTTAAAATTGTGGAATAAAAAAGGCTGCTTTTATTTATAATTTAATAAAGGAGAATATATGAGAAATCTTTTTAAATATATGGGCCTTTTTGCTGTACTTTTATTTAGTTTTTATTACACCGAAAAAATGAGTAATATCGTGGTTAGTAATAATAGTTTAGTTTCAGAAATTAATTCAGTTAGTGAAAAATATAATATTAAAGCCGTTAGTGCAGTAATAGAAGATAATTATATAATTCCTGGTCTTAATGGATATGCAGTTAATGTTTTAAAAAGTTATAATAATATGCGCTTTTTAGATACTTTTAATTCTTATTATTTGGAATATGATAAAGTTTTGCCCAATGTTTCATTGGAAAATAATAAAGATAAAATTATCAAAAAAGGTAATAAAAATAAGAAAGCAATTGCTATTATTGTTCAAAACAATTATGAAATAATTGATTATTCTAAAAATAAAAAAATTAAAATAGATAGATTAATAGATAACAAAACTTATAAAAAAGACGATATTTTTTATGAAAAGATAAATAATGATATAGAAGAATATAAAAGAATAGAATCATATTTAAATAATACTAATACTAACCATAATTTGTGTATTGTTAATAATAATTTAATTGAAGTCTGTAAATCTGAAAAAAAATATTTAATAGAGCCTAATAAATATTTATATAATTATAATCTTGCTAGTTTAAAAAATAATATTGAAAGCGGAGATATTATTTTTATAAATGATAGTGTTTCTTTAACAGACTATAAATTGTTATTAAAACAGGTTTATTATCAAGATTTAGACGTTTTATTTTTAAGTGAATTAATTAGTGAAGAAAGATAATTGCAATTATTGTTAAAATTTGTTAGAATATCCTTTCGAAAGAAGACAAGGAAATGGAAAATTTATATGAAATATTAGATAAATATAAGCAAAGAATTAAATGGCAAGAAGAGCTAAAAGATGATCAAGAATATGAGGAATATCTAGAATATATGAAAAACAATTTTCCCGGGGATATTCTTTTACAAGATGCTTATAATAAAAATTATAATGGCGAAGTTACAGTTACAATAGTTCGGGCGCCTAATTATTTTCTACAATTTGCGAGAATGACCAAAGTCCCTTTCCGTACTACGTTGGAAATAATAGATAATCTAAATTTAAAAATTTTTCATTTTATTTTTCGAATTAGAAATATAAAAGATGTCGAAAAGATTATTGATGCATATTATATGGAGTTACAGAGAATAGAATATTATGAAAAACCAGCAAAAGAAATGCAACAATCTGCTAAATTAGCTCGTGAAAGATATTTAGAAAACCATAGCAATTAAAAGAGAGATTGATTTTAATCTCTCTTTTTGGTATAATAAAATTACTGAAAGAACTTTTAGAAAGAGTGATTAAATTGAGTAAAATTAAAATTTTTGGCTTGGGTGGTCTTGCTGAAAATGGTAAGAATTCTTATGTAGTAGAAATAGATAATGATATTTTTGTTTTTGATTGTGGTTTAAAATATGCTAATTCTAATTTATTAGGTATTGATTATATAATGCCGGATTTTAGTTATTTGATTAAAAATAAAAAAAGAATAAAAGGTATTTTTATAACCCATGGTCATAGTGAAAATATGGGAAGCGTTCATGATTTAATTAAAGAATTACCTAACATTAAAATTTTTGCCACTAAATTTACTAAGTTCGTTTTGCAAGAATTTGGTATAAATGAGAAAAATATTGTGGAAATTAAGCCTCACAAAAAGATAGTGTTTGATAATAACATTTCGGTATTTCCAATTTCTGTTTCGCATAGCATTCCGGATGCTGTAATGTTTGTTTTAAATTCTAAAGATGGGGCTATTTGTTATACAGGCGATTTTGTTATTGATCCCACTATGTTAGGAGCTTATGACATGGATTTGGGGAAAATAGCCTATATTGGGAAACAAGGAGTATTATGTTTATTATGTGAGTCTACTTTCTCTGAGAGAAAAGGGCATACTTCCCCTTTACATAGATTAGAAGAATATTTTAAAGATATTATTAAACATAATGAAAAAAGGCTAATATTTTCCCTATTACCTTATCATTTATATACAATTAATGATATTTTTAATGCCGCTAGAAATTGTCATCGTAAAATAATAATTATGGGGAAAAAATTACAAAATGTGGTAAATTTTGCAATTGCGGAAAAATATATGGATGTAGAACCGGGAATAATAGGAGATTTATCAAATATAAATGATGATAATGCTATTTTATTAATTAGTGATGAAAGAGCCAATCCTTATGCTAATGTTAGTAAAATACTTCATGGTTATGATAAGTATATAACTCTTAAAAATTCTGATTCTATTGTTTTTGCTGAACCTCGTTATGATAGTAATGAAAAAGCACTAGTTAAGTTAGAAAATGAATTAGCTAAGTTTGGTTGTAATGTTATTAATTTACCGAGTGATAAAGTAATTTTGCATCATCCTTCTAGTGAAGATTTAATGCTTATGATTAAATTAATTCAGCCTAAATTTTATATGCCTGTAAAAGGCGAATATCGTTACATGGTTAACAATGCTAACTTAGCCAATCGTTTAGGAATTAGTAAAGATAATATTCTTTTAAAACAAAATGGCGAAATAGTAACTTTTGAGAATGGAAAATTGATTCAAGATTTTGCTAAAATTAAAGTAAATGATGTTTTAATAGATGGTATTTCTTCTGAGGATGTAGGAGAATTAGTTATTAAAGATCGTGAAATGTTATCTGAAAATGGAATTGTTTTAATAAGTGCTACAATTTCTAAAAAAGATAAAGTTATGTTAGTTGGTCCTGAGGTGACGACGCGTGGGTTCATATATGTTAAAGATTCCAACGATTTAATTGAAGAGATAAAAAATCTTTGCGAGAATATAATTAATCGCAATATTACTCCTAATTTTGTTGATTATAATAAAATAAAAGTAGAGATAAGAGAAGAATTAAGTAATTATCTGTATCAAGAAACTGAATGTAAGCCAATGATAATTGCTGTTGTGCAAGAAGTATAATAATAAAAAAATCATCCATAATATTGATAGGGTGATTTTTTAATGAAAAAAAATATGAGTGAAGAAGTTGAATTTTTAAATTATATATATAAAAATTCGGAAATGGGTGTTATCGGTATTGATGATATTATAGCTAAAGTTAGTAATGAAAAATTTGCGAAAATATTAAATAATCAAAGAGAAGAATATCTTGAAATTACTAAAGAGGCTGAAGATATTTTAAAAAAATACGGAAAACAAAATGAAGAAATAGGAGCTATGGCCAAAATGGGAACTAAAATGATGGCCGAAATGAATTTAATGAAAGATAATAGTGATCAAACTATTGCTAAAATGATGATGGAAGGTTCTAATAAAGGAATCATTGAGATAACAGAGAAAATTAATGCTTACAAAAATATTGATGCTGAAATAGTAGTTTTGGCCAACAAATTAAAAGCTACTTTGGAAAAGAATATAGAAGAAATAAAAAAATATTTATAAATTATGAAAATAGTATAATATTTCAGCAAATTTATTGACATTTATAAATAATTTGTATTATACTATTGGAGTAATGCCCGATTAGCTCAGTCGGTAGAGCGCACGGCTGTTAACCGTTAGGTCGTAGGTTCGAGTCCTACATCGGGCGCCATTTAGAATATAAAACAAACTCTTATAAATAAAGAGTTTGTTTTTTAGTTAAAAGCATTAATCTTTTGATACTAAAAGATAAAAATATAACATTAAATATTATTACTGAGAAAAAGATATAACCTAAAATATTATTGACATTATCTATTTTGTTATAAAACTACAAATGAAATTATGAGGATAATTATTTATATCAAAACCATATTCTTCCAAATAATCTCCTAATAAACTAGGATTATATCCATTTTTTAATAATATATTAAATAAACTCTCAAAGTCAGGCTTTATATAAGTATTATAATAATTTTCTAAATCCTGTATAGACTTAAAAGTACCATTTTTAATTTCATAATTTAATGCATCAGATAATATTGGCAATAAACCTAAAAATATACTTTTTTGTAAAGAATGATTGTAATCATCGCTATTATTTTTTATTTTACAACGCTGTAAATTTTCTATCCAAAAAAAGAGCGATTTTATATTTTCAGGCATTGTAAATTGAGCTATATAATTTTGTAAATTTATAGCAAGTTTATTAGAAAAATATAATTTTTTAATGACATCAATACCAACAATATTAGTAATTATCTTAGCAATATGGACAATATCTTTATAACCAGAATAAACATAAGATCCAGGATATAAAGTTTCGGCAAGCATTTCTGTAAAACCTTCATTTAAATAAGGATTTAATACTTTTTCACTGCCTATAACTGCTGCAAAACCAGAATTTACAAGATCATCTGTCTCAAAATAAGTAGTACTAGACATATGAATAAGTTCATGACACAATGATGATTCAAACATTTCTTTAGTGGTTTCTTCTTTATTTTTATTACTCCATTCACCAATAAGATATTTATCAAAATCCATATATAAATAAAGTTTATTTTCTTTTAAAAAGTATGATGCACATTCACCAGGCATTACTTTGCCTTCAATTTTAGATAGTTCAATTTTTAATGTCTTTAAATTACGACAAAAATCACCTCTAGCATCAATTGGAATTATACTTTCAATTTTTTTAAGTATTGGTATAATCGCAGGGTGTTTGGCTAGTTCTTCGTTATTCTGTATTATTTCATCTAACATTAAATCATATCCTTAATCATTTTTCTATAATAATTATAACTTATATTAATTAAAAAATACATTGTTAAATAATTGGTTTTGTTATATAATATTCTTATAAAAAAATTGACTTGAAAAAATACAAAGACATATGATAATTTTGAAATAGTGGAGGAAATATGAAAAAAACTTTAAAAGTATTTTTAATTATTATAGGTGTTTTGGTAGGAATTGTTGCACTTGATACTTTACAAGCCAAAATCTTTAATAATAGTCCCTTATTTAAGATAAGAGAGACTATTTATGGTGACGATGCCTATTATGTTGATAAGGGTCTTTTGGTTAACCATTACCATTGTAAAAACGAAAATACAACTACCTGGAAAGGCACTAAATATTCTTGCCCAGTTAACATAATTACTTTAAATGATATAAATGATAAAATTGTAAATTTGATTAGTAAAAATGAAGAAGATAATACTAATTATGCTTACAATTATATTGATGTTGAAAAACAAGTAATAGTTGTGGGATTAGTTGATAATAGTCAAGATAAGCAAGAGGAATTTATAATACAAACTTTTTCTAGTTGTTGTGGGGCTAAATATATAGATTATATAAAAGATAATAATTTAATTGAATTTAAAGAATCCAAAGATGTATTTGAAGCTCAAATAATAGTGGCAGAAGAAGATTATATTACCGTAGAAGTTTTAAAAGATAGTAAATCTTTTAAAAAAGGGGCAAAGGTTACTATGAAAATAACCAGACCAACAAATGGTATTAATGATTTTTATGTAGTTGGAAATAAAGTGCGAATTACGTTTAATAGCAATGTAGAAGAGTCCAATCCTGCGCAAATAGGAGCTATTAAAATAGAACTTATATAAAAAATATTGATAAAGCTCAACTTGGTTTCCGTATATTATGAGGAGTATTAACAAATAATGAAAAAAATATTAGATTTATATAAAAAATATGAAGAAATAATTAATTATTTAATTGTTGGTTTTTTAACAACTTTAATAAGTTTAATAGTATATTATTTATGTGTATTTACTTTTTTAAATCCCAATGTTTCCTTAGAACTCCAAATAGCTAACATTATTTCTTGGCTTTTAGCTGTTATTTTTGCATATATTATGAATCGTATTTATGTTTTTAAAAGTAAAAATAAAAATATTAGAAAAGAAGCTACTAAATTTTTTGGCGCTCGTATTATAACTTTGATTATTGATATGTTATTTATGTTTAGCACCGTAACATTACTTAGATTAAACGATAAAATAATGAAAATCATTTCCAATGTGATAGTTATTGTTTTAAATTATGTATTTAGTAAAATTTTTGTTTTTATAAAAAGCCACTTGGATTAAATAATGGCAAGCCTTTTTAAGAACATCCTGAATATAAATTTACAAAATATAATATAAATGTTATACTTTAGACAAGTGATAGTTATGAAAAAATTAGATGTTTATCATTTATTTTACATTTTTCTTGTTGGTAGTGTCATTGGTTGGATTATTGAAGGATTATGGACGTTTTTACGGAAGGGAATTTTAATTAATCATTCAGCTGTTGTAATCGGCCCTTTTAATATGATATATGGTGTTTGTGCTTGTATTTTTTCTATTATTTTAACCCATACTAATCATGATAAAAAAAATTCTTTTTTAAATTTATTTGCTATTAGTTTTATAGTTGGAACTATTTTAGAATATTTTATCAGTTTAGGAATGGAAGCAATTTTAGGCTTTACTGCTTGGGATTATTCTCAACACTTTTTAAATATAAATGGTAGAGTTTCTTTAATGTATTCTATGTTTTGGGGATTCTTGGGAGTTTTATGGATAAAATATTTATATCCTTTTTTAATTAATCTTATTGATAAAATAAATGTTAAAATTGGAAAAATAATTATGGTTTTTATTGCCGTATTTTTGCTTTTTGATGTTGGATTAACCTTCAGTGCTATTGAAAGAGCTCATGCTTGTGATCGAGGGATGCCTCCGGCTAATAATTATGAAAAATTTTTAGATCATACTTTTAATAGTAAATACTTAAAAAATATGTTTAATAATCATTGGAAATAAAAAAGCCTTCAATTTTCAAATTGAGGCTTTTTTATTCTACCTTTACCAACAGTAGCAGGATCATATTCGTAACTAGCTGGAATAATAACTGTTGGAATGCCTAATTTAGCTTTTATATCTTCTAACATATTTTGATAAGTTATAATTGCCCCTTGAATGTTATTTTGAGCAATATTTTGAACACAAGGTACTATAAAATATTTAAATAATTCCAAACAAAAATGAAATTTATCATCCATATTTTGGATTCTAGAACATATGGTTTGACCAACATAGTCATATTCAATTAAAAGTGGTAAATATTCAGGACAAGGGCGTAAAACTTTTTCCCTAAATTCTCTAAGAGAACATAAAATAGAATCGTCGTCATCAAAACCCAGAATGTCTCTAATTATTACGGATAAGGAACAACCGCTAGGTGTATAAGACCCTGAATTATTTCCCGATTTTCTTCCGGGATCACTAATAAAATAGGAACAAGACCGATCTGTTATGCTGACATATTTACCAATTTTATTACAATAGTATTTATTATTATTACCGGTTTCTTTATTTTGAGTATCAAAAAAGCCACATTCTCCACAATAATTTGCCATAAATTTTTCCTTTCAAGTTAATTATTATAATCTGTTTTTATTTTTTGTCAATTATGTTATAATTTATTTGGTGATAGTATGGATAATGATTCTCTTTCAATGATAGATATATATGGTGAAGATTTAACTGCTAAAGAATATATTACTGATCCAGCAATAGCGCGAGATAACGAGATAAAGGAATGTATTTTAACCCTTTTAACCCCTGAAAAAAGTGCTCTTTTAGTCGGTAAGGCTGGTATTGGTAAAACGGCTATCGTTGAGGGATTAGCTTATAGAATTCAAAAAGGAAATGTTCCCGATGCTTTAAAGGGTTGGACAATTATAAAAATGAATGTTGCTAGTTTGATTGGTACTACTACTAATGATAATAATACTCAAAGCAAACTTGATTATATTGTACGTGAAATTAGTGAAAGAGAAAAAACAATATTATTTATAGACGAAACTCATCTTTTAGTTAATAGGAGTGGGGGAGTTGATTTTGCTAATTTATTGAAGCCAAGTTTAGACCGGGGAAAAATTAAAATGATTGGAGCAACAACTAACGAAGAATATGAAACCTATATTCTAAGAGATAGAGCCTTTTTAAGAAGATTTCAAAAAATTGATGTTTTAGAGGCAGATAAGCCAACGGTGGTAAAAATATTAATGGGAACAATTCCTAAATTGGAAAAACAAATTGGGGTTAAAATTAATTATCCTCCTTATCAAACAGAAAAATTTATGAAATTTATTGTAGAAATGACTGATGAGTATAAAAGAATATATGAAATTTCTAGTAGATATCCTGATATATGTTTGACGATTGTTTCTAATGCATTCACTTATGCATTATTTAGTAACGAAAAAATTGTAACAACCAAACATTTTTATAAAGCTATTTGTAATACTAAAAGCATATATGATGATGTCAAAGTAAAAGAAATTGCAAGATTTAAAGAAGAATTTGCCGAACTTATTTATGCTGAGAAAGTAGATTTAAATGACATGGGGTAGTAAAATACCTCTTTTTGTTGCTTTTTTTAAGTTTTTTTGTTATTATTTTTATGAGTTATGGCGGAATTGGTGAAGTGGTTAACACGCCGGATTGTGGCTCCGGTATGCAAGGGTTCGATTCCCTTATTCCGCCCCATATTGAATTTTATGCACATTTTGTGCGATTAAAGAAAAAGTTCATAGTACTTGATATTATGAACTTTTTTAGGTCATGATGATGAAAAATTGATAATATATAATAAATTTTTAATTTGTTGGAGCATAAAAACATAAAATATTATTAGGAGATATTTTATGAATTATTATGAAAAAGCCTTAAAAAAAATAAAAGAAGGTCAAAAGAATCTTAATTTAAATAATTTTTGGAGCATGAATTCTTATGGCATAATTGGTCCAACCGGTTCAACTGGTCCCACTGGTCCAATAGGACCCACTGGCAATTCCATGACTATATTAGGTAATATGAGCTCTTTAGAAGAATTAAAAGAAAAACATCCAATTGGAGTCTTAGGCCAATCATATATTGTAGAAGATAAACTTTATGTTTGGTCTGATGCTAATCATGATTGGTTAGATGTGGGAATTATTAAAGGCCCTCAAGGGGAAATAGGCCCACAAGGAATTCCCGGCCCAAAAGGAGAACAAGGTATCCCAGGTGCAACAGGTCCTCAAGGTCCGACGGGTGCAAAAGGTAATGATGGTACAAGTGTTACTATTTTAGGAAATTATAATTCTTTAGACGAATTAAAGAAAAACCATGATACAGGAAAAATTGGTGACTCATATTTAGTCGGAGAAAATTTATATGTTTGGTCTATAGAAAGCCAAGATTGGATTAATGTAGGCGTCATTAGAGGGCCTCAAGGTCCCAAAGGAGAAGTAGGGCCAACAGGACCTAGGGGTATGCAAGGTATTCCTGGTCCCAAAGGTGAAACTGGCCCACAAGGAATTCCTGGCTCGGCAAATATTATGAGTGCCTTTTTTATTACAACTAGTAAAGACTTTCCGGATGGAAAAGAAATTAAACCCGATTATGCTCTCCCAATAGCTTTAAAATATTATGGTAAAGATGAGGACTTTTATTTAAGTTCAGTTAATAATACTATTACATTTCTAAAAACCGGAGTATATATGGTGACATTTATTGTTCAAGCTCAAACTCTAAATAAAAGTGGAGAAGCTAATTCTAATATTATTTCTATTGGGTTAAGAAAAGTATCAGGACAAACGATTTATGCCGCTTGTTCAATGTGGGGAAATAGTAATACATCATCAACCTTAGTAGGTCAAGGTATTATTAATATAACTACTCCGGATTGGTATGAATTGGTAAATACAGGTACCGCTTCTTTTCTAGTAAAAAGTCCTCAAATAACAAATTTGGGTATGCAAACATCTTTGGCAAGCCCCTTAGTTTCTATTATGATTCAAAAAATGGAATAAAAATACCGTAATTGAGAGGAATTATGGCTTAGATTAAATCTAAAAATTTTTATGTTATAGGTAATGAGGTTTTAATGTTGAGAAACTAAAAAATTATGATAAAATTAAAATATAAGATTAGTGAAAAAAGACCGCAAAAGGAGTAATAGGAATGTTAAATGCAGTAAAAAGAGTATTAATAGTTTTAATAGGAGTAGTTTTACAATTTGGTTTTTCCATTGTAATTAGACTATTTTTCTATAAATATTTGGGAATTATTTCAATCTTTTATCGTATTGTAAGTATTTTAGTAGTACTCGGCATTTTAAAAGAAAGCACTCGGCTTTCTAATGATTTACCTTGGATAATCTTAATTTTAATTTTTCCCATCTTTGGAACCATCTTATTAATTACTTTAGGAAAAAGCTATTCCCGAAATAAACTATTAAAAAATATATTTGAATACGAAAAAAAATATAATAAATATTTAGTTTCAAACAAAGAAATAAAAAAGGAAATAGAAACCCAAAAGTTGGATAATATTAGTTATTTAACTAATCGAACAAATTATTTTGTAAGTACCAATAACGAGATTACTTATTATAATTTTGGGGAAAAATTTTATCCCGAATTTTTAAAAGAACTAAGGAAAGCAGAGAAATTTATCTTCATGGAATACTTTATTATTAATGAAGGTGTTATGTGGAATGGTATTCTGGACATTTTAAAGGATAAAGCGGCTAAGGGAGTAGAAGTTAGAATATTATATGATGATATGGGTAGTATTGCGATGCTTTCTACTAGTTATCCTAAACAACTTGCTCGATTTGGCATAAAATGTATTCCTTTTAATAAATTAAGTCCCTTCCGAGGCATATTTATGAATAATCGAGATCATCGCAAGATTACAATAATAGATGGAAAAGTAGCTTTTTCCGGCGGAGTTAATTTAAGTGATGAATATATTAATGTAAATAGTAGTTTGGGAATATGGAAAGATAATGGAATTAAAATTGTAGGCGATTCCATATGGAATTTAACAACAATGTTTTTAACTTTATGGAATGCTAATACTCATGAAGATCAAGATATTAGTAAGTTTAAATATAATTTCCCTTCTACGTCAAAAAATAATGGTTATGTTATACCATATGGAGTAGCTCCGCTACATAAAGATTTAATTGGTGAAGATGTTTATATTAATATTATTAATAGTGCCAAAAATTATTTATATATTATGACTCCTTATCTGATTATAGATACCGATATGGTTAATTCTCTTTCTAGAGCGGCGAAAAGAGGAGTAGATGTTCGCATTATTGTGCCTGGTATTCCAGATAAAAAGATAGTATATACTCAAACAACATCATTTTTTAAAGTGCTTCATGATAATGGAATAAAAATATATAAGTTTACAAACGGGTTTGTTCATTCTAAAGTATTTTTATCCGATGATATAAGAGCAGTAGTTGGCACGATAAATATGGATTATAGAAGTTTATATCTTCATTTTGAAAATGGTATATATATGGAGAATGTTAAAGCTATAAAAGAAATTTATAAAGATTTTGAAGAAACTTTTGAAGATAGTCAAAAATTAGATGATAAAGATGTAAAAGTTGGTTTTATAAAAGCTTTATGGCAAGCTATTTTAAGATTATTTGCTCCATTATTTTAAAAAATGTATAAGATATAGTAAAAATGTTACTAGAAAGGATTAATTAGAATTATGATAGAACAAGAATATTTAAATTTTGCTAAAGAAATGGCCACAAAGGCTCGGGAAATAATGATTAAGTATTTTAAAGAAGACAATGGTGCCAGTTATAAATTGGATCAAACGATTGTTACAAAAGCTGATCAAGCAATAAATTCATATTTAATTGCCAAAGTAAAAGAAAAATTTCCTAGCCATTCTGTGGATGGGGAAGAAGAACAATATGGTACAAGTGATTACGTTTGGGTCTGTGATCCAATTGATGGAACCGCTATGTATGCTAGACATATTCCTGTTGCTGTTTTTTCTTTAGCTTTAGTTATAAATGGAACCCCCACAGTAGGTGTTGTTTATGATCCATTTACTGAAAATTTGTATTCTGCTATTAAAGGCAAAGGTGCATATAAAAATGATGAAAAAATAAATGTTAATGATATTGAGTTAAATGATATGAGAAGTGTTTCCAATTTTGATATGTGGCCGGAAAGTGAGTATAATATATATGATGTCATTAAAAAATTGAGTCAAAAAACTTATTTTGTGGGATTAGGAAGTGTTATTAGGGCTTGTATGTGTGTAGCCAATGGGGATTTTAATTTAGCAATATTTCCAGGCACTAAACATAAGAATTGTGATATAGCCGCTGCTAAAGTGATTGTTGAAGAAGCTGGTGGCAAGGTTACTGATTTATTTGGTAATGAACAAAGATATGATGAAGATATAAATGGAGCTAAGTAACGGAAAAGTTCATTCCGAAGTTATTTCAGTAATAAAACAATTGTTACAAAATAAAAAATAATATCAAAATTAAAATTGATATTATTTTTTAATTATTGGCAATAATTTATTAAATCACTAATTGTGGGATTACCATTTTTTTCAATAGTCCAATATTCATTTTCTTCATCAAAATAACACCTATATACATCATAAAACCAATTATCATAATAAATAACATTACCAGCTGTAGTTGTAGTATTTCTAAACCTTGGGGCTTCATGATTAAGTCTAACGTTTATATAATCTGTAAATAATAATATGGTCATGGTTAAAGCAAAAGTTATTAGCATAAATAGTAATCGTTTATACCATTTGATGTTGTTAAGCATTTTTAAAATTCCAATCATAAAAATTATAATGCCTAATACGGAATAAATAGATCCCCAACTACTTTCACTAGGGAAAATCATCATTGCTGATAAAGAGATAAATAAGCCAAAAATAATTAAAATTATAGAAATAATATGCTTATTTTGCGCTATTCTTTTAGTAGAATAATTAATTGTATTTACAATATTTTCTTCTAATTTATATTGATATTCTTCTTTTTTTAATTTTTCCCCACTTAGTAATTCATTAATTGTTATGTCGAGTATTTCACATATAGGCTTGAATAATGATAAGTCAGGCATATTTTTACCATTTTCCCAATTACTAACGGACCGATTAGTTATTCCTAATTTTTCGGATAATTCTGCTTGAGTCAAATTTTTATTTTTTCGACATTCGGCAATAAATTTGCCAATTTTTTCTTGATTCATAATATTGCTCCTTTCATTAAAAAATTTTAGAATAAAAAAATTTTTTTGAACAGGAAATGAAACTGGAATTATATTTATTACAATATTGCGCGAAGACGATAATAAAAAATTACTACGGGAATATACACAAAAATGATTAATATAATTGTTAAACAAAATAAAATTGTGATGATTTTACTCTGAGAATATTTGATTTTAGCGACTATAATAATTATTAATGCTAGCAAACCCCATATGAAGTTAAACCAAAATCCTACCATACAAATTAAATGTATTATAATAAATAAGAAAATATTACCTTCATTATAGTTATTATTATTTTTAATTTTATTATTATTTTTTTCTTTCATAAGAACACCTTTATATTATTTATTAACAATTATATCACATTACTTAAATAATAATCTTCTAATTACCTAAGAATATTTGCAAAATGAGGGGTTACTAGACATAAATTTGACATGCTTTTGGTTTTGTGCTATACTTTAATTACCAATGGGGGTTGGAAATTATTATTGTAAAGCAATCCTTAGAGATTGTTTTTTATATTAAAGGGAGAAATACAAAAAAATGGAATTAGAAATATTAAAACTTATTTACAATTATTCTGCTCATGGTCAACTTATAGATGTAAAGTTCATAGATAAATTAGTAGAAATTATTATTGTAAAAAATAACCTTCAAAACTATGTGCGAGATGTTCGATTTACTGATAAATTAGAAAAAAGAGAAAATGCTGTAGTGTGTGCTGCTTATAGTCATTTTAAAAGAAAAATATTAGTTGATTATGTATCTATTCAACTTATTTTAGAAAATAGATGCCATTATGATCAATTGTTTAATTCATTAGAACAAATTATGTTTAGAAATTTAACCATTACCCAATTTATATTACATGAATTAGAACATGCTCTTCAATATCAACAATTTGATAATAAAAATGATGATTCTCTTGAGGCCAAACTAGTCAAAGCCAGTTTTAAATATGAAAGAATTCTCAAAGATCCTCGAATTTTAAATGATATGGTAAAAAATGAAAAGGAAGTAAAAGGAGTATTTAATTATTTAAAAACTTTATATAGACAATTTTATGATTTAAATCCAACCGAAAGATTAGCGCAAGTTAAATCTTTTAGACTTATATTAGATGTGCTTCAAGCAATAAAAAAATATATTCCTAATTTATATGAATTTACTGAAGCCTCATTAATAGAAGAAATGTTAAAAGGATATCCTGAATCGTGGGAATTTGGTAGTTGTCCAACTCAAGTTTATCTTTTTGGATATCACCAAAATCAAGTTTGGTATGATTTGGATTTCTATGATTCGGATCCTGATAAATTAATGGAAAATGTAAGTAAATATAATTTGCCTGAGCGATTATCTTTGGGATTACCTATTAGTATAAGAGAGTATAATTCTACTAACAACATTTTACAAAGAACTAATAAATATAATGTGTAAATAAATTATTAAAACTCGGTTTACTTTTATATATTTATTTGTTATATATATATTAGGTAGGGATTTTATGGAAAAGTATTATGATAGATTAAATGAAGAAGTGAAGGGTTATTTTAATATTTTATCACCTGTTTTTCCGGAATGGTTGCTAGATTATATAAACACTCCTGAAATGCAAAGGGTTGGTAAAATTAGTATGTTTTGTGGAGCGGATTATTCCAAGTGCTTTAATGTTCGCTATTGGCATTCAACTTTAGATCATAGTGTTGGAGTAGCACTTATTATATGGAATTTTACTCATGATAAAAAACAAACTATAGCAGGGTTATTTCATGATATAGCAACGCCATCATTTAAGCATTGTATTGATTTTATGAATGGCGATTCAGAACACCAAGAATCTACGGAAGAAAGAACAACAGAGATTATTCAAAATTCAAAAGAAATAAAGGCCCTTTTAGATAGGGATGGAATTAAATTAGAAGAAATTTGTAATTATAAAATTTATCCAATAGCTGATAATTCGGCCCCTCAATTAGCGGCAGACCGCTTAGAGTATAATTTTACTTGTGGTTTATCTTTATTTAGAGTATGGGATTTAGATAAGATTAAAAAAGTTTATAACGATCTTACTATTTTGAAGAATGAACACGGAATAGATGAATTAGGATTTAAACATAAAGAAATTGCAGAAGAATATATTCGAACAGTTTCTAAATTATGGCCTGTTCTTGTAGGGGACGAAGACAGAACAGTTATGCAATTTCTTGCTGATATGTGCAAATCAATGAATAATGCTGGCTACTTAACAGTAGATGATTTATATACTTATTCGGAACAACAAATAATGGATAAAATATTAAATTGTGATGATAAATATTTATCTGAAAGTTTTAAAAATTTTATGAAAGCAACAAAAGTATATAAAAGCGATGAACCAGTTGCTAATAAATATTGTGTGAATGTTAATGGAAAAGCTCGATATGTTAATCCTCTTGTTTTAACAGAGGAGGGAGCTAAAAGAATAAGTGATGTTTCACCGGAATCTAACAAGTTAATATCAGATTATTTGGCACTTCCTAAAGGTGGCTATTATACATATTTTGACTTTGACTTCAAGCCATATAATGAAAGAAAGCTTAATAAAACAAAATAGTCTTTTGAGTAGAACTATTTATCAGAATTAACTCTTAGGATTTTTATAGATTACTATATTTCCTAATGAGTTTTTTTATGCCTTAAAAAATATAAATTATCTTTATAAAAATAATATTCAAATGTTAAAAATATTGATATAATGGATATATAGTGATTAAAGAGTAAAAAGGAAAGATATCAATTAAGGAGGAAAAATGGAAAAAACAAAAATTAATGTTGATATTTTACCAAACCTATTTTTGAAAGCGGATGGAACTTTTGATAAAGATGAGGCACTTAAATTAGCCGGGAAAATTGCTGGAGTGTGTTATGATGAAGAAGGATTTGCCCATCTTAAAGATGAACCAGAAGAAAAAACTATGCGGCGAATTTCTCGAACCTTAAATAATGGTCATCATAGTGTTTACGATCATATCTTAATCAATTTTAATTTACATAATGTACCAAAAATTTTAGCGATGGTTTTAAATAATGAACATCAATATACAACAAGTGAAAAATCTGCTAGATATACGCCAGTTGAAAGACATGATGGTTCAATTATTACTGAAGATGAAGAAAGACTTTATAACAAATGGCTTAATATATTTAAAATTAAAATTAAAGAAAAATATGGGAATTTTTACAATGATGATAAGATTCAAAAATTAGCTCAAGAAAATGCTAGATATTTAGTAACGGTATTTATGCCAACCGAAATGGTTTATTCTACTTCGTTAAGACAAATCAATTATATAGCTTCTTGGATACGTGATTATATAGATGAAGTGAATATCAATGATTTGTTTGAATTAAAATTAGCATACTTTATGAGACAATTCCTTGATGAATTACATAAATTAAATATTCTAGATGAAAGACTTATGAAAAATGAAAAGTATAGAAAATTATCTATATTTGGTACCAATTTAGCTAAAAAAGAAGAATATTTTGGAGAGGTGTATTCAACAAATTATAAAGGATCCTTTGCTCAATTTGCTCAAGCTCATAGACATAGAACCCTTGATTATCAACTAGAAATGCTTGATGAAAAAGAATATTTTATTCCTCCAATTATAATGACAGATAAAATGTTAGTGGATGAATGGCTTAGCGATATGCAAATAGTTAAGAAGGTTAATCCTCAAGGCGAAATTGTTAGAATAAGTGAAGTTGGAAAATATGAAGATTTTATTTTAAAATGTAAAGAAAGATTATGTTCAAATGCCCAATTAGAAACTATGCTCCAAACAAGAGAAACTTTATTAAAGTATAAAAAAGCATTACAAAAATCTCATAGCCCTTTGGCGCAAGATATTGAAAAATATTCTCATGGTGCAAGATGTACTTTCCCTGATTTTGATTGTTCAGCTGATTGTAAGTTTAAAGAGGGCAAAACATTAACGAGAAAGATATAATATGGAAAAAGGAAAATTAATTGTTTTAGAAGGTTGTGATGGGGTTGGAAAGACTACCCAATATGAAAAATTACGTAATCATTTACAAAGTGATGGTTTCGAAATAGTTAGTCATCACTTTCCTTCTTATGGGCCCTATCAAGGTGTTCCAGTTGAAAAATATTTAAGTGGAGAATTTGGTCAACCAAGCGAACTATCGCCTTATTTTATAAATTGTCTCTATGCTATGGACAGAGGGATAACTTGGTATGCTGATTTAAAGAAATCATATGAGCAAGGCAAGATTATTTTATTAGATAGATATACTACATCTAGTCTTATTTATCAAGCGGCTCTTATTGAAGATATAGAACAAAGGAAAAAATTTATAAATTATGTTATAGACTTTGAATACAATAAGATTGGCATTAAAAAACCGGATATTGTTATTTTCTTGTATGCTCCCTTTGATTTAATTACAAATATTAGAAAAGCCCGGAAGCAAAATGCAGGTATAGAAAATGATGTACATGAAAGTAATTTGGAGTTTATGAAAAAAGTGTATGATAATGCTATGTTTGTTGCGGATTATTTATCTTGGAATAAAATTCAATGTAATGATGGTGATAAAATGCGGTCAATTGATGATATTCATGACGAAATATATAAATTAATACATAAAAAATAAGTTTTAGCCATTATTGGCTTTTTTAATTGTTAACTACAAATTGTGAAAATTAATATTTTTATTAAAATTTAGAAAATATATGGTAGAATGAATAATAGATGGGTAGTGTGGTAATATGAATCAAGATTCAAATAACCAAAATAATTTTAATAATCAAAGTAATAATGGAATATCTAATAATCAGTCTTTGCAAAATAATTTAGAATTAAATAATGAATATGGTCAAAATTTAAATCAACCAACATTAAATATTCAACCTCAAGTTAATACCAATTATGAGCAACCAATAAATCAAATAAACATGCAACAACAAATGGCAACCGAAAGTTCAGTAGAAAAACCAACTCATAAAGTAAAAATCATAGGTATAATTATAGCTATTATTATAGTAATATTAATTTTGATAATAATATTGTTTGTATTAAATAATAATAAAAAAGAGAAGATGCCTATTAATAATAATGAAACAAATATTAATGAAGAAAATACTAGTGATGAAGAACCAGAGGATGATTTTGATATTAGCAATTGGGGAGAACCGGAATTCATTATGGCAGAGAATGAAAATGGATTAGTGGAAGCTCGTGTTAGATTTCCAGCACTTTTGGGAATAATCAAAGGAACAGGGAAAATAGCCTATCAAAAGGATAAAACATTGGTTATTTTAGATGCAGAGCGAATGAGCGGATCACCAGAAGTAACTGATAATAATATTTTGCCTGCATATTTTGAACAAACCAAAAAAATAATGGACGCATATAGAACGGATCGTTACAAAGATTTTGAATTTTCTATTGAAAGTAAACAAGAAATAAAAATTAATGATTATGACATGGTTAAATATGTTGGTAATCATACATTTACATATAAAGGTGAACCAGTAACATGGCATTTTGTAGCCTATTCAACGAGATTGAAAGGAAATAATGCCTGCATTTATTGGATGGTATTAGATTTTTCTGAGGATCAATCACTTTCTAAAACCATTGCCGATTATGCTCTAAAAATGGCCTATACTTTGCATGAAGGCCATAGCTATAATTACTCTTAATGTTTATTGTTTTTGAAATAAATTAGTTTAATTTATAATTTTTACAAAAGCCACTTAGCAATTTATAATAAAAATGGTGAAAAATAATGGAATATCAAATAGTTTTTGAATCGGAAAATATAATATATGTTAAATTAAATGAAAAACTTATTAATGATTATTTAATAATGATTAATGATCCAGAAGTAGCTAATAAAATTAGTAAAAAAAATCGAACTTATACTTATGAAGATGAATTAAATTGGTTAAAATTAAAGTTACAAGAAAATGCTATATGTTTTTCGATGTTAGAAAAGCACACGGGAGAATTTATAGGAAATATTGAAATTATGGGAATTAATAATAAAATAGGTGAATTAGGAATTACCATTACTCCTAAAAAACAAAATAAACATTATGGAACAGAAGCTATAAAAGCTTTATTAAAATACGCTTATGAAGAATTAAATTTAGAAGGTAAGGATTTAAATGTTTATTCTACAAATTTAAGAGCAATACGTTGTTATGAAAAAAGCGGTTTTATAATAGATGGAAAAGGAAAGACAGCCGAGGATATTCATATGATAAATAAAAGATAAAAATATTAGATACTATTATCAAAGACGTCAGAAATAAGTTTGAAATAAAATTTGATAAAGTAGTTAGGTGGTAAGTAGGATGAAAGATGAAATACTAAAAAAAGTAGATATTTTATATGTTATGTGGCAACAAGGAAGTCTGGGTGGCGAAATAATGCCAGAAGATGCTAATCCGCATTTGGAAAAATCATCATCAGAAAATTATTTATATTTTACTTTGCCTATGGCCCTTAATTATCAAAGAAATTCTTATACTTTATGGGATAATGCTAATAAAACATATCAAGATCAAGAAACAAGATTTGTTTTTAATCCAAAAGAGGTTTTAGATAGAACTTTTGAAGAAGTACAGTATGCTTTGACAAAATATAAGGTTGCTTTGCAAAAGAATAAGCAAACTGAAATTTGGATAAAGTTGTGTGCTACATTTGTAGAATTATTTGATGGAGATATTAGAAATTTGTTTGATAGATTAGATAATGATGTCGATAAAATTAGAAATTTTATACAAAAAGAAAATAAGAATAAATTTCCATATTTATCAGGGACTAAAATTTGTAATTATTGGTTATATGTTATTTGGCAATACACTGATAGGAAATACAAAAATATTGAACATTTAACCGTTGCTCCCGATACGCATGTTTGTAAAGCAACCTATAGACTTGGAATAATTACAAAGGATGAATTAAATTCCAGTAATGTTCAGTTAATTGTAATCAATCGTTGGAATAAATTATTAAACGGTACTAAATATAAACCTGTTGATATTCATACTGCATTGTGGTTGTGGAGTAGAAACGGCTTTAAAGAATTAGATGAAAGTATTTTAGATGGCCATAAAATTAAAGAGAGAATTAAGAATTCTTATGAAAAAAATAACTATATTGAAAAGTTTAGGAAAAGAAATTTATTACCTTTTGAAAAAATGATGTTTGATAAAGTTATTAAATTATTGCCAAAACATGGTAATATTTTAGACTTAGGCTGTGGTAATGGATATCCTTATGATTATTATTTTTGTTCTCAAGGATTTAATTTAGTAGGGATTGATTTTTGTCAAAAGCATATTCAAGAAGCTAAAAAAATAAATACTACTGCAAAATATTTCCTTGAAGATATTGAAACTTATAATATAGATAATAATTATGACTTAGTACTAATGTTATTTTCTTTACTCCATTTACCGCGAGAAAAACATAAAGAAATGTTAAAAAAAGTATATAATTGTTTAAATCATAATGGTATTTTATTGTTAACACTTAGAGATGAAGATGCAGGCTCTATTAAATATAAAAATGATTTTTGTGATGAAGAAATGATATGGAGTTATTATGACTATGAAACTTATATAAAGATATTAAAAGAAATAGGTTTTAAAATAGTTTATAGTGAAAATCAAAATAAGTATGAAATAAAAGAAAGCCATAATTGGGTTATATTAGTTAAACCATAGATTATTGTTTGATGAAATTTAACTAAATGCTAAAATAATAACCAAAAAATAGGTATTATATGTCTAAATAACACAATGTTATTAATTATTATTTACTGCTTCATGTTCCAATTTTATCTTTTGAAGCGACTTTATAACATTTTTATATAAAGTATCTAGAGTTTCTCGTAAAAATCCAATTTTAATATGGTAATAGGGGAAATTCCTTGAAAAATTGCCATTTTTCTGATAAAATACAAAATCTGTAAAATGTTCTTTGTGGTAGCTTTTTAAAAATAAAAAATAAATATTACTTAACTTATATGGGGGAAAATAAAATGGAAAACAAAAAAAGTACAAATGAATTAGAACAGGAATTAGAAGATTTAAAAACTGAATATGATAAACTTCAATTAAAATATGGTGCTAAAGAATTAGATTCAATTTATAATGGTGGTTGTATAAATAATCCTGATATATGTTTTGTCTTTATGAATCCAACTGGTCGAAATATAGCATCTTCTAAAAGTTGGAAAGGGATTAAATCTCCTTGGATAGGGACTAAAAATATATGGGATTTATTTTTTGAACTAAATTTAATGAATAGAAATATTTATAGAAAAATAAAAAAAATTAAAGGTAGAGATTGGACCGAAAAATTTGCTGAAGAAGTTTACAAAGATGTTGAAAAACACAAATACTTTATTACAAATTTAGGAAAATGTACACAAGTAGATGCTAGAGAATTACCTGATAATGTTTATAAAAAATATTTATATTTGTTAGAAAAAGAATTTGAAATAATTAATCCTAAAGTAATTATTTTATTTGGTAATCAAGTAAGCTCTATTGTATTAGATAAGAAAATATCGGTTTCTAAAGTAAGAAAGCAACTTTTTGAGAAGGAAATAAATGGGAAAACATACAACTTTTATTCTGTTTATTATCCAGTAGGTAACGGAAGATTTAATATTGATAAATCTATTGAAGATATTAAATGGATAATGAAAGATTTATCAATACAAAATCGAGAGATTTTGGAAAATGAAAGTAAGAAAACAATAGTATGAATATATTGAAAATAAATGCTAATAAATAAATTTCCTTTTTATTATTTATTTTGTCTCTGACAAAATATTTAACCCCCCTAGGAATTTTGACAAGTATATCAAAATATTCTGTGGGGATTTTTTATTTCAAAAAAAATCATCTCTATATCGAGATGCAATTTATTTTATGCTCGAAAAAGTTCGAACAGATTCGTCATTGGAGCCCTAAAGGAAGAAGTACGACAACTTTTGGAGCTAGATAATAGTTAGTAATAAGTCATTAACTAATATAAGT